>DASSJF010000087.1 GCA_035691305.1 bacterium | reverse complement strand
GAGGTTCCGCGATGGCGGCACACTCTTTTGCACGCTCCGCGGCCGCCCTCTTGACCGGCGTGTACTTCGAGCGCGCGACCACCTTCCGAGAATCCGCCGGCTCGGCCTGCCTGACGCCTGGATTTACGACTTCCGGCACCTCAGCATCACATATTCCATAGCGGCCGGCATAGACCCAAGGACGACTGCGGACCGGGCCGGTCACAAGGATCCGGCGTATATGATCCGCCGGTACAGCCACGCTGTCGCAGCCGCCCAAGACCGGGCCGCCGAGGTCGCCAGCGGGTTGCTCCGTGCGAGCAAATTGCTAGCAAGACCGGCTAGTACTCAGGGATAGGCAATGGTGCGGAAGGCCTTGATTTGCTTGGTCGGGCCGGCCGGATTTGAACCGGCGACCACCTGAACCCCATTCAGGTGCGCTACCAAGCTGCGCTACGGCCCGACGGCCCCCATATTATAGCACCGGTGCGTGACCGGTTCCGCTGAGGCTTCGAAGAGGAGTGAACACCCGCACGCCGGGTTACACGTCGGCGCCGCGCTTCCGGCACGCGTCCAGGAGCACCTCGGGCTTGTGCCGGAATGCCGCGCGCTCGGCACGGCCCTCGGCCAGCGACAGTAGGACGTCGGTCAACGTCCGGTTGACCGGCACCGCCACCCCGAGGCGCGCGCCTTCGCGCTCCACGGCGCCGTTGAGGACCGCCACCTCGTTTTGCCGCCGGCCGCGCTCGAGATCGTGCCACAGCGACGGCATTTTGTCCCCCCTGCCCCGGCTCAGGCCGCGCCGCAGCACGGCCCGTCCCAGCCACGGCGGGGCTGCCATGACACGCACCAACAGCGGGACTGGAAACCCGGGCAGCGCGACGGGCCGGAGCCCGAGCGCCCGCACGACCCGGACCGCTTCGTGAAATGCGGCGCGCTCCAGCGTAAAGAGCCGGGGGTCCCCCGCGATCGCACCCGCCGGTAAATCTAAAATCGCGGACGTCGCGTTCATCAGCAGGTTGAGCAGCAGCTTGCTCCACTTCATCTGCGCGGCATCGGGATACGTCCGCACCGCAAGCGGCGAGGTGCGAAACAGTGCCGCGGCGCACCCGACGGGTGACGCGGCACCGACCGGCGCGAGCGCAATCCCGCCCCCGCGGGTGTGGCGCCGCACCGAGCCCGGGCGGCCCTGCTCGACGCTGATCGTCACCGCCCCCGAGACGGTGCGGTCGCCGCCGATCACGCCGGCGACGGTCTCCTCGCTCCCGACACCGTTTTCCAAGACTACAACGGACGTGTCGGGCCGCGCCAGCACCCCGGCGAGCAGCGCGAGTGCCTCCGGCACCTGGTAGGCCTTGACCGCCAGCATGACGATGTCAGGCGGCGCCGCGAGATCGTCGAGCGAAGTAACCGAGTCGACGTTCTTGCAGACGGTGCGACCAGCGGCGCCGTCGAGGATCAGGCCCCACGTGCGAATCGCGGCGACGTGGGGACGGCGGCCGAGCACGGTGACCCGCGGCGGTGCGCCGGCCGGCGGCCGCGACTCGGCCAGCGCGGCGGCCACGAGCGATCCGACGGCACCCGCGCCGTACACGAGCACCTGCGTGCCGTCAGGCACTACGGCTTGGCGACGCGGTCGGTGATCCGCAGTTCGGTGCCGGCGACGAGTCGCTGGATGTTCGAACGATGCCGGTAGATCGCAAACAGTGAGGCAATGAGGCCGAAGGCCACGTATTCCGGCGGCGTCCGAAAACGCCAGAGCGCAACGGGCACCGACACGACCGCAAGCAGCGAGCCGAGCGACGCGAACCGCGTGATGGCGACGGCGACGAGCCAGACGACTGCGGCGAGGAAGGCCGCGGGTAGCGACAGCGCGGCCAGCACGCCGAACGAGGTCGCGATGCCCTTGCCGCCGCGGAAGCCGAGGAACGGCGACCAGTTGTGGCCGGCGATCGCGGCGAGCCCGGCGGCGACGACCGCCCACGGCGCGACCCCGGCGCGCAACGCGAGCAGCACCGGGACGAGCCCCTTCAGCACGTCGACGAGCAGCACGGCCGCGGCGACGGCGGGCCCTGCCACCCGCAGGACGTTGACGGTGCCGATATTGCCGCTGCCGTACTTCCGGATGTCTTCGCCGCGCAGTACGCGCACGAGGACGAGACCGGTCGGCAGCGCGCCGATGAAGTACCCGAGGACGATGAGCGCGGGCGCCATCGCTATCCGGACGTTCGTGCGGTTTCCGGGGGTCTCCTCCCCCGGAGCGTCCAGCGGATCGGCGTGCCCGCCAGGTCGAACGCGCTCCGAACCCGCCGTTCGAGGTAGCGCTGGTAGTCCGGCGTCATCAGGCGCGGGTCGTTGACAAACAGTACGATGGTCGGCGGCGCGCTCTCGGGCTGCGTCGCATAGTAGATGTGCAGACGGTGGCCGCGGCTATCGGCGGCCGGCTCGGACGCCGCGACGGCCGCGGAGACCGCGCGGTTCAGCGGACCCGTCGGAATCCGGCCCGCGCGGACTTCGGCCGTCCGGAGTACCGCCGCCATGAGGCCGTCGATCCCTTCCCGGCGGATCGCCGACGTCGGGCAGATCGGCACGTCCGCGAGAAACCGCAGGCGCACACGCGCCACCCGTTCGACCTGCTCGACGGTGTAGCCCTTCAGCAGATCCCATTTGTTCACCGCCACGACCACGCCGCGGCCCATCTCGTACGCTTCGCGCGCGATCCGTTGGTCCTGGTCGGTGATGCCTTCCGTCGCGTCGATGACGAGGACCGCGACGTCCGCCCGGACAAGCGCCTGATGCGTCCGGCGCGTGCTGTAGTATTCGACGGCTTCGACGACGCGCGTGCGCCGGCGGAGCCCCGCGGTGTCGATCAGCACCACGGGACGCCCATCGTACGTCAGCGCCGTGTCGACCGCGTCGCGCGTCGTGCCCGGCTGTTCGTCCACCACGACGCGATCCTGGCCGAGCAGCGCGTTGACGAGCGACGACTTGCCGACGTTGGGACGCCCGATGAAGGCGGTGTGAACCGCGCCCGGCGCCGCCGCCGCTTGCGCACCTTGCTCCGCGGAGGCCGCTTCCGCGGCGCGGGAGAGCGCGTCGACGATCGCGTCCAGCAGGTCACCCGTGTCGAGGCCGTGCGCGGCCGAGACCGGCATCGGATCTCCGAGGCCGAGCGCGTGAAATTCGGCGGCGTTTGCGGCGGCGGCCGGGGTGTCGGCCTTGTTCGCCGCCAGCAGCACGGGACGCGCCTGCCGACGCAGCACGTCGGCGATCTCGGAATCCTGAGCCAGGAGTCCCGCCGAGACGTCCACGACGAACAGGATCACCGCCGCGTCCGCGATCGCCTGCTCGGACTGACGCCGCACGGCGGCGGTCAGGGCCTCGGTGCGACCGAGCACGAGTCCTCCGGTGTCCACGAGCGTGAACGTCCTCCCGCGCCACTCGCACGCGGCCTCCAGGCGGTCGCGGGTCAGGCCCGGCAGGGCTTCGACGATGGCCAGACGGCGCTGCAGGAGCCGGTTGAAGAGCGAGGACTTCCCGACGTTCGGGCGGCCGACGATCGCGACTACGGGAAGGCCGCCGTTCATGCCCTGCCTCCGGCGGGAACGCGATTACGGATGGGGGATGAGCACGGACTCAGCGCGTCCCGAGACCCTCGAGGCGCAGGAGCACGTCCTCGATGATCCAGTCCGGGGTGCTTGCGCCCGACACGACGCCGACCGACTCCACGCCCGCAAACCACTCCGGCCGGATCTCGGCTGCGGTTTCGATATGGTGGGTGGGCAGGCTGCGCTCG
Source organism: bacterium (assembly GCA_035691305.1). Lineage (NCBI taxonomy): Bacteria > bacterium. Next base: position 58,799 of record DASSJF010000087.1, on the reverse strand, counting down.
CGCCCGATTTCGGCCAGGCGGGTCGTGTTGGAACTGCCCCGCCCGCCGATCACGAGCAGCGTCTGCACCTGCTCGACCATGACGTCCGTCTCTTCCTGGCGGACGGTGATCGCGGGGCAAAGCGTGTTGAGTACCTTGAGTTCGCGGATCCGGATCGCGAGGTCGCCGACGATCTGCCGGAAATTATCCTGCGACTGGGTCGTCTGCGAGACCACCCCGACCTTGCCGGTGACCTTGACCGCCGCCGCTTCCTCGCGCGTGTGCACGATGGTGACCCGGTCGCCGAGCATTTCCTTGAGCGTCACCATCTCCGGGTGCCCATGGTCGCCGACGCAGATGACCTGGTAGCCCTCGTCCGCCAGCTTCTTGGACAGGGCGTGGGCGCGGATCACGACCGGGCAGGTCGCGTCCACGATCCGTAGGCCGCGCGCGCGGGCGGCGTCGAGCACCGCGTGCGCGACGCCGTAGGCCGAGACGACGAACGCCTCCCCCTCGAGGCCTTCCGTGCGCTCGGCGACCTGCACCCCGGCGGCCTGGAGACGGCCGACGACCTGCGGGTTGTGGATCAGCGGACCCCACGTGGTCACGGGACCGCCCGCGCCCTCGGCGGTCTTCTGCGCGATGTCGACCGCGCGGCGCACGCCGCCGCAGAACCCCATGTGCTTGCCGACGATGATTTTCATGGCGTCCTCATCATAGCAGAACGCGGCGGCTACGAGATTCTCACGCCTGCCTCGCCGCCGGAGACGCGCCGCCCCGCGATCGCCGCCAAGTTGTCCTCATCCTGAATGAGAATCCGCGTACGTTGCACATCGAGGATATCGAGACGCCGCCACTCGGCCAGGATGCGACTGACCGTATACGGCGAGGTAATGACCAGTTCGGCCAAGTCCCGCCGGGAGAGCGGCACGTCGACCACGACGCCGCGGCGCGTCTTGCGCCCGAGCGATTCGCCGAGGCGAAGAATCAGCCGGGCCAGGCGGCGCCTCACGTCCACGGAGATGACGTCTTCAAGCCGGCTCCGCTCCTCCTCCATTAGTTCCTGTAGCCACCGAATCACGGCCACCCCGGCCTGCGGGTGCGCCAGGACGACGCGAACGATCTCCGCGCTGTCCCAGACCAGCGCGCGGGAATCTTCCAGCGCTTCGGCGGAGGCGAAGCGCACCGCCTGGTCGAGCCCGATGCGGCCGTCCCCGAAGTGCTGCACCGGCGCGACCACTCGGAGAATCACCTCGTCCCCGCCCGGGGCGGTGCGGGCCAGCTTCACCATGCCGCCCGTCAGCAGGAAGACGTCCCTCGCGGGGGTGCCCTGATGGAAAAAAAATTCTCTCTTGCGCACCGCCCGCCCGCGCGCCGACCGCGCCAGTCCTCGCAGCGTCGCATCCGGCAGATCTCGAAACAGTGCGCTCAGGCCGACGAAGATCCGGTCGCTCGCCACCACGTGCTCGTGTAACCGCACGAGCCGTTCCAGCGCGTCCGCGGAAACGCGTTCGCGCCGGTACAAACAGGCCACCGTCAACCGGCCCGGCCCGGCCGCCCGTTCGATGAGCGACTCGAGCTCGCGCAGTTCGTCGTTGTCGCGCGGCGCGATGGTCCAGGCCCAATCGCCGGCGAGGCGCAGGCCGCCGAAGCCCGCCGACGCCGCCTCGGCCTGCACTCGAAGAATTTCCCTGATCGCGCGGGTAGCTTCGAGCGGCGGCGGTCCGAAGAGCTCGCGCGTCGTCATCACCGCGAAGGCCCCTCGCTGAATCTCGCGGTCGGCCCGGAGCCCATGCGCGGACAGCGCCCGAACGATCTGGCCGGGCCCTGCCTCGGCCGCGAGATACACGCAGCGCTCCCCCTTCGCGAGCCCGTCCTTGACGTACGGGACGATGAACTTGAAGAGCTCCGCGGCGTCCTCATATACGACGACCACGTGATCCGGGGTGCTCGCGACGCGCGATCGCACGGCTATGGCCGGCTCGAGCCCGGCGATTTCAGCGGCGCGGCCTCTACGAGGCGTTCCCGGCCGCGGGCGACGATGCGCGTGCGCCGCGAGTCCACTACGTTCTGACGGCGCCATTCCTTAAGAATCCGGCTGACGGTGGAGGGCGAGGTGCCGGTCCTTTCGGCCAAATCCCGCCGCGACGGCGGCATCTTGATCACGGTGCGACCAGGTCTGCCGGCTTCGATTCGACGGCAAAGTAGACGCTGCTGCTCGCCGGGCGCGGTCTGGGAGAGCGCGTGCCGGGCATCCATCGTCGTGCCCAGCAGGTTCGGTGCGGGGGAGCGCTCCCCTGCGAGGGTGCGCCAGCGCACCGATTGCGCGAGCGCACGGTGTGACGCCCTGCAGCGACGGTCCCCGCCGCCGGCGGTAGGCTTGGGTGGAAATGCATCCTCCGAACGGTGTCCGGCTGCGGGTCCTTGTCGTCGACGACGAACCGACGTATGCCGAACTGGTGGTTGCCGAGTTGCGCCACGTCGGTTTCGCCGTGGAATGGGAGATAGTCGAGAGCGAGGAAGCATACCTCGACGCCCTTGCGCGCTCCCCCGACCTCGTGCTGAGCGACTACGCGCTGCCCCGGCTCGGCGGTGAGCGAGCGCTGGAACTGCTGCGCCAGCACGGGCCGGAGATCCCCTTTATCGCGGTAACAGGCACGATCGGAGAAGACGCCACCGTGACGCTGATGAGCGGCGGCGCCGTCGACTACCTCACGAAGGACGGCCCGGCCGACCTGGGTCCGTCCGTAGCGCGATGCCTCACGGTTTGGCAGCTTCGCCGAGAGCAGCGCGAGAGCAAGAAGGAGTATCGCGATCTGTTCGAGCAGGTGCCGATCGGGCTGTACCGGGCGACGCCCGACGGCCGCATCGTCGATGCCAACGCTGCCCTGTGCGAGATGCTGGGTTATCCCGATCGCGAGTCGATCCTGGGCGTCAACGCGGGGGACCGGTACGCGGATTCGGCGGACGGCGCGCGGTGGCTCGCGCAGATCGAACTCGCCGGCGTCGTGCTCGGCCACGAGACGCGGATGACGCGGCGCGACGGGGCGGTCATCTGGACGCGGGACACCGCGCGTGCCGTGCGCGGCGACGACGGTGCGACCGCCTACTACGACGGCGCGATGGAGGACATTACCCCACGCAAGGAGGCGGAAGCGGCTCTGCAGCGGCAACTCAGCCGTCTGGCCAGCCTGCGGACCGTCGACCTTGCTATCACCGGCAGCCTCGACGCGCGGGTCACGCTGAGCGTGCTTCTCGACCAGGTGACGATGCAGCTCGGCGCGGACGGCGCGGACATCCTGCTGTTCGAGCCGGAGAGCGCGACGCTGACGCGGACGGCCGCGCGAGGCCTCGTGGCCGGTGGACACTCGGCGAACGGCTGGACGGCCGGGCCGGTCGCCCCGGGCCTCGCGGCGCGCGCGGCGGCGGGGTCGCGGCTCGTAACGATCGGGGACGTGGCGACCGATCCGGACGCGCGGATCGACCAGGCGGCTCTCCAGGCGTACGGGGTCGCCGCGTACTTCGCCATGCCGCTGCTTGCGAAAGGCCAGGTCAAGGGCGTGTTGGAGGTGCTACACCGCCGACCGTTTCTTCCCGACGAGGAGTGGCGGGAGTTCCTCGAAGCGCTCGCCGCACAGGCGGCCATCGCGATCGACAACGCCGTGCTGTTCGGCGACCTGCAGCGCTCGAACGCGGAGCTCGTGCGCGCGTACGATACAACGCTCGAAGGCTGGGCGCGCGCGCTGGATCTGCGCGACAAGGAGACCGAGGGGCACACCCAGCGCGTCACCGAGCTCGCGGTGCGGCTGGCACGCGCGGTGGGCCTCGCCGGGGCAGAGCTCGTCCACTTCCGCCGCGGGGCGCTGCTCCACGACGTCGGAAAGATCGGCATTCCCGATGCGATCCTCTCGAAGCAGGGTCGATTGAGCGAAGAAGAACGGGCCGTGATGCGGCTTCACCCCAAGTATGCGGACGACCTCCTCGCGCCGATCGAGTACCTGCGGCCGGCGCGGGCCATCCCCTACTGCCACCACGAAAAATGGGACGGCACCGGGTATCCCCGGGGACTTCGCGGCGAGGAAATTCCACTCGCCGCCCGCATCTTCGCGATCGTGGACGTGTGGGACGCGTTGCTGTCGGACCGGCCATACCGCAGGAGGTGGCCCATCGAGCGGGTCAGGAGGTACATCGCCGCGCGGGCCGGTAGCCATTTCGATCCGGCCATCGCCGACGTCGCGCTGCGCCTGCTGCCGCACGACGCGTGAACGGCCGCCGGCTCAGGACAAGAGGCGCGCGATCTCCGTCATGTAGAGCCGTCCGATCGCGTCGAGCTCCTCGCGGCCCCGTGAGACCCGCTCGCCGGCCGCGGCCGATCCGGCCTGCGCGGGCGGGGTGACGTAGAGCGGCGGGCCGATCCGAACCGCGATTCGCGCGCGCCGCAACCGGTGCGCGTCCCGAGGTAGCACCACGTCCGTCCCGAGCACGGCGACCGGCAGCAGCGCCGCCCCGGTTCGGCGGGCCAGCAGCGCGGCGCCCGGCTCGGGCTCCCGGAGCGCGCGGTCCCGTCCGCGCGTGCCCTCCGGAAACATGACGAGCACCCCGCCGTTCTGCAAGATCTCGAGCGCGGTCCGCAGCGCGTGCCGGTCGGCGGTGCCGCGCCGCACCGGAAACGCGCCGCACTTCGTGATCCACCAGCGCACGCCGGGGACGCGGAAGAGTTCGTGCTTCGCCATGAAGGCCACGCGGCGTCGCAGCGCCGCCCCGACCACGAGCGGGTCGAGATCGCTCAGGTGGTTGCTCACGACGACGACGGGCCCGGCGGCCGGCTCGTGTTCGCGGCCGTCCACCCGAAACCCGAACAACACACCCAGGATGATGCGCAGTAGAGCTTTGGAGATCCTATAGACCACGCGCGCGGTCCACCAGCGCCATGATCTTCGCCACTACTTCGTCGACCCCCAGGTCGGTGCTGTCGATCACCGCGGCGTCCGGCGCCACAACGAGCGGGGCCACGGCCCGCGTCGTGGCCGCGCGGTCGTCCTCCGCCTCGATGCGGCGGACCTCCTCGAGCGGGACCATCTCACCGAAGGCGGCGAGTTCCGCCTGGCGCCGGCGCGCGCGCGCCGATTCGGAGGCGGTGAGATATACTTTGACGTCGGCGTCCGGGAGAATGACCGAGCCGATGTCGCGTCCCTCCATCACCACGCCGCCGGCGGCGCCGAGCGCCCGCTGCCTATCGCGCAGCGCCGCGCGGACGCCCGCGACGCGGGCGACGCGGCTCACGATGCGATTGACCTCGACCGTGCGGAGGGCCGGCGTCACGTCCTCGCCGTCCACATAGACGCGCGCGCCGCCCCCCGTGCCCGGCTCGACGCGGACGCGGCCCGCGAGCGCGGTGAGGGCCGCCTCATCGTCGGGCGAGACAGCGTGCCGCAGGGCCGCCGCGGCAACGGCGCGGTACATCGCGCCGGTGTCGACGTGGCGGTATCCGAGCCGGCGCGCGACTTCGCGGGCGATCGTGCTCTTTCCCGAGCCCATCGGACCGTCGATCGCCACCGCGATGTCTTTGCCCTTTCCCGCCACACGCCACGACTTCGTCGGCCTCGCGGCGAACGCCTCGCGGGCCGACCGCCTGCGGCGGACCGGCTCGCAACCGCGTAAACAAAGCGCCGGCGTTGACGCGCCGGCCGGGGCGACGGTACCATCGTACGCGAAATGGCCGAACGGGACCGTGGGAAGATTCCGCGTGCGGTCATCGCCGGGGTGGCCGCGCTCACGCTGCTCCGGCTCGCGATCGCGGCCGTCCTGCCTCTCGGGGACGACGAGACGTTCTATTGGGAGTGGTCCCGGCATCTCGCCCCGGGCTACCTCGACCAGCCGCCGGCGATCGCCTGGCTGATTCACGCGAGCACCGCGGTCTTCGGCAACACCGCCTTCGCCGTGCACTTCGTCGCCGTGGCGCTGTTCGGGATCACCTCGCTCGCGCTTTGGGTCCTCGCGCGCGAGGTCTCAGGCCGTGGCGACGCCGCGACCGTGGCGGTCGCGCTGCTCAACGTCATCCCCGTCTTCGCCGCCGGCGGCCTGCTCGCCGTGCCGGACGGTCCGCTCGGCCTTGCCTGGGTGCTCACCCTGTTGTGGACGTGGCGGGCGGCCCGCGGCGCCGGCCTACCCGCGGCCGGCCACCCTGAAATCAACACGGGCGTGCGCCCCTGGCTGTACGCCGGCGTCTGGCTCGGGCTCGCGCTCGACAGCAAGTACACGGCAGCCGCGCTGCCGCTGTCGGCGGCGCTCTGGCTCGCCGCTTCCCCCTATCGGCGGTGGCTGCGGCGGCCCGAGCCGTACGCCGGGCTCGCGATCGCGGCTCTGCTGTTTGCGCCGGTCGTGTGGTGGAATGCCACCCACCAGTGGGCGTCGTTTTCGTTCACACTGCGGGGCCGACCCGGCTGGTCCGCCGGCCCCAACGCGCCGGTCTTCCTCGGGCTGCAGTTCATCTATCTCGCTCCCCTCCTCTTTCCCTGGCTCGTCTGGGCGCTCGTCGTGTCCTGGCGCCGAGGGTTCGGCGCGGACGCGTCGGCGCCGGGCTGGCTGTTTCTCGCGGCCGCCGGCATCCCCGTGATCGCGGGCGTCACCGCGGCCAGCCTCGTCGGCGCCGCGAAGGGGCACTGGGCCGCACCGGGCTACATGACCGCGACGATCGCGCTAGCCGCGCTCGTTACCGAGCGGCCCTGGTCCGCGCGGCCGCCGGTGTGGCGGTTTGGGGTCGGCGCGGGCGTTGCGTCCGCCGTCCTGGTGACCGTGTTGACCCACGCGCTGCCGGTGATCTCCGGCGTACTCCTCCCGCCGCGGCTCGATCCGACCGTGGACTATTACGGGTGGCGCTCCGCGGCGCCGACGATCGCCGCCGTGGCCCGCCGTGACGCGCACGGCCCGTTCTTCATCGCGAGCGACCGCTACCAGGTGCTTGCGCAGTTCGACTTCGGCACCGGCGGGCGGTATCTTGCGGCCTCCGTGACCGGCAACGACGAGTACCGGTACTGGACGCGCCTCGGCGATCTGCGCGGCCGGGACGGCCTGTTCATTCAGGACGGCCGGTACCGACGCGACGTCGATCTGCGGCAGGGCTGCGGCGCCGTCGAGCGCGGCCCGACCGTTCCGGTCGTCCGGCGCGGCGTCGTCGTGCGCACGCTCGACCTGGTGTGGTGCCGCGATTTTCTGGGACGGCCCATTCCTTCGCGACCCTAGCGCCGAGAATCGCGCATCAGCAACAGCACGAGTCCACCGAGAATCAACAGCACCGGGAACACCTGGTCCTGCACGACCGGAATCGACAGCAGGTGAAAATTCCGGAGCAAGAGATACGCGCCGCCCAGGATGAGGAGCCAACCCAGCATCCGCATCCGGCGTCCTTCGTGGGCGGGAGGTCCCAGCAGCGGCGGGGGCGGCGGGACCGGCGCGCCCACGGGCGTCTCTCCGAGGGGTTCCTCCGGCACGATCACGACCGTCACGAGGTACAGCAGCACCCCGAGGCCGTTCCAGGCGGCGAGGACCACGAACCCGAGCCGGATCGGATTGCTGTCGACACCGAAGTACCGCCCGAGCCCGCCGCAGACGCCCGCGATCCAGTAGTCGGTCCGCGACCGGTACAGCCGCGGCCGCATCTACCCGCCGCCTCGAGCCGCCCGCGCGAGCACGTGCTGCGCGCGCACCGCGACCGGCCGGTCCACCATCGCGTTGTCCACCACCACGATGCCCGATCCGGCCGCCTCCGCGCGCTCGAAGGCGTCGACGATCCGGCGGGCTTTCGCGATCTCGTCCGCCGCCGGGGCCAGGACGCGGTGAACGGGCGCGATCTGCGCGGGGTGGATGACGGTCTTGCCGGTGTACCCCAGACGGCGCGCCGCCGCCGTATCGGCGACCAATCCCGCTTCGTCGCGGAAATCGGCGAAGATGCCGTCGATCGCGTCCACGCCCGCGGCGTGCGCCGCCAGGCCGACCGCCGCGCGTGCGGGGGCCAGTTCGCCGCCTTCGCGCGTGCGCGGCAGCCCCGCGTCCGCCGTGAAGTCCTCCGCTCCGAAGACGACGCCCCAGACCCGCGGCGACTCTCTCGCGATCGCGGCGGCGTTGAGGACGCCGCGCGCGGTCTCGACGAGGGCGAGGATTCGCAGGCGGCCGCGCGGAGCGCCGAGGCGGTCTTCCACGGCCAGCAGGCGCGCCGAAAGACTCTGCACGTCGGCGGGCGTCTCGCATTTCGGCAGGCAGACGCCGTTCGTCCGGGCGCGCCCGGCCGCGCGCAGGTCGGCGTCCAGGAGGCCCGACCCGGTGCTGTTGACGCGAACGAGGACGACGAGGCGCTCGGGCAGCGGATCGAGGAGCGCGGCAGCTACGGCGCCGCGCGCGGTCTCTTTCTCGGCCGGCGCGACCCCGTCTTCGAGGTCCAGAATCACCGCGTCGGCCGCGGTGCCCGCCGCCTTCTGGATCATGTCACGGCGGTGCCCCGGGACGAAGAGCAGACTTCGCAGCACCCAGGCGGAGTCGGCCAATCCCCACCGTGCAAGTGTGTCTTAGAGGGTCACGGCTCCGATGAAGTGTCCGAGCGCGTGTCCGATCCAGTCGACGAACTGTTCGAGGTCGGTGCGCTCCGGTCCCACGTCGTGCGCGGCGACGAGCGGCGACACACCGACCAGGCGGCCGCCGGCCGAGAACTCGACCTCGCCGATGCGGTCCCCCCGCCGGAGCGGCGCGTTCAGGCCGCCGGCCAGGGACACGCGCCGCACCACATCCTCCCCAGGCGCCGTGTCGACCGTGACGTCGCTCGCGACGATGCCGACCACCGGCTCCTTCGACGCCGGCAGCTCGACCACGGCGATGTTCTCGCCCGCGCGCGCGAGCGTCGTGGGGCGGAAGTGCGCGAAACCGTACGAGAGGAGGCGCGCGGAGTCGCCGTACATGTCGCGCGTGTGCAGCAGAACGGTGATGAGGCGCCAGCCGCCGTGTGTCGCGGACGCGACGAACGTGAGGCCGGCCTCGTCGACGTAGCCGGTCTTGACGCCGTCGGCGCCGGGGTAGCGCGAGAGCAACTTGTTGTGGTTATAGAGGACGCGCGGGGCAAAGCCCGCCGGATGGAACGTCCACCTTTTCGTGCGTACAATCTCCGCGATCGTCGGGTTGCGCATCGCCGCCCGCGTGATCACCGTGAGGTCGTAGGCGGTCGTGTAGTTGTCGGGCGTGTACAGGCCGTGCGGCGACCCGAAGTGCGTCTGGGTCGCGCCGAGCCGCCGCGCTTCCGCGTTCATCCTGGCGACGAACGCGCTGACGGTTCCCGCGGTGCCCTCGGCGATGGCCAGAGCGACATCGTTGCCCGACGGCAACAACAGCGCGTACAGCAGGTCGTGCAGCGGAATGCGGGCGCCTTCGGGCAAACCGACAACGGATCCGTCGCGGAAGCGCGCCACCTGCGGGCTGATGGTGATCAGCGTGTTGAGGGGTGTAGACTGCACGGCGACGAGGGCGGTCATGATCTTCGTTGTGCTCGCGGGCGGCCAGATGAGATGCGGATTGCGGCCGTAGAGTACCTGACCGGAACGTCCGTCGACGAGAATCGCGGCCGTGGCGGTGAGGCGCACCGGTGTTGTCGCGGTGACCTGGTGGCGGATCGAAGGGACGTCCCACGGACGATTGGCAAGCGGCGCGACCGGCCCGGCCGATACGCCCGCCACGCTCAGGGCGAGCGCCGCGCACAGCGCGAGCGCCGCGATCTGGCTCGGGGCGGCGACCTTTGGACGACGCATCATGGCTCCGCTTCTGTTGGTGCGGGCAGCGTGGGCGCTCCCGCGCCGTTCCCGGACGCCGGCAGCGACGCGAGATCCCTCAGACCGAAGTACCGCAAGAAGCCCTCCGTGGTTCCGTACAGGATCGGCCGTCCCGGCCCGGGCTTCCGGCCGACCTCCCGGATCAGCCGCCGGTCCTGCAATTTTATTAGATGATGCACCGATTGCACGCCTCGTACGACATCGACTTCGGCCCGCGTGACGGGTTGGCGGTAGGCCACGATTGCCAGCACCTCGAGCGTCGCGCGCGTGAGCGGGTCAAGCTCCTCCAGCCGAAGCAGACGCTGCACGTGGGGCCCGTATTCGGGCCGCGTGCACAGCCGGTAGCCGCCGGCGACCTCCTGGATTTGCAGGCCGCGGCCGCCGTACTCGACGGTCAGCGCCGTCAGGGTCGCCCGGACCTCGGCCTCGGCAACTTCCAGTACTTTTTTGATTTCCCCGATTTTGAGGATACCGCCGCGCGCGAGCAGCAAGCATTCGATGATGTTCCGGAGATCGCCGGGCTGCGCTGCCGCCGGGATTCCCCGCTCCGCCCCCGCAGCGGCCGGCCGCTCGACTGTGCGGTGGCCGTTGATGTGGCCCGCGTCGTCGGTCATCGTGTGTCCGCCAGCACGATTTCGATTTCGTCGAAGGCCCTCGACTGCCGCGCCCGGATGCGCCGGGACTTGATCAGCTCGAGCAGAGCCAGGAACGTGACGATGACCTCAAGCCGGCTCGCGCCGGTCCGGAAGAGCGTTCCGAACAGCACCGTGCCGCCGGCGACCTCGAGCGCATGCACGACGGCCGCCATCTTCTGCTCGACCGTGAACGCCTCGCCCGCGATCTCCTTGGCGGCGTCCTTCGCCCGACGCAGCACCTGGTTGAAGGCCGTAAAGAGGTCGTCGAGGGTGACGCCGTCGAGGAGCACCTCGTCGCCGAGATCGGCCGCGGCGGCCGGGTGGCCGAAGATCTGGCTCTGCAGCCGCTCGAGGTGGCGCAGCGCCTGGGCGGCCTCGCGGAACTGCAGGTACTCCGCCATCTGTGCGCCCAGGCGGTCCCGCAGGTCCCCCGCCCCGGCGTCCTCGGCCGGCGGCGGCTCCTCCGCGGGCGGCGCCTTCGGGACCAGGGTGCGGGCCTTCAGGTCGGTCAGGATGGCAAGGTGCACCAGAACGTCGGTCGCCTCGTCGAGCGCCGGATTGGCGCGCGCGTGCTCCCGATAGGTTTCGGCAAGCTGCCGGAGGGAGATGCGGGCGAGGTCGATCTGACCGCGGTGGGCGAGGCTGACGAGCAGATCAATCGGGCCTTCGAAAACCTCACACTGCACGTGGTAGGCCACGTCTGCTCCTCCATCGGCTGCTGCAACGAGTTCGGTGCTGCGTCCTCTGCTGTGTCGATAAGTCCGTCGATACCCCGCGCAGTCCTTCCGGCATGTGTTCGCGGTTCCGCGTGCCGTTCCTCCTGTCTACAGCGGCAGCCCGCCCGTGGAGGCCTCGAAGAGCCAGCGCACGGCGGGCAGCATGATCCGCCCGACCACACCGCTGTACAGGAGGAGGAGCAGCAGGAGCGTCCCGTACGGTTGCAGCCGCGAATAGGTCAGCGCCTGCCGGCCGACCAGCAGGCTTTCCAGGATCCGCGAGCCGTCGAGCGGCGGGATCGGGATCAGGTTGAAGATCGCCAGCACGACGTTGATCCAGATAAGGGTGGACAGCGCTTCCGCGACGAGCGGACCGCCGCGCAGGTCCGGGAGCTTGAGAAGCGCCCCGACCGCGAAGGCCACCGTCACGTTCGCGAGCGGTCCCGCCAGCGCGACCTGCAGCATGCCCCGGCGCGGGTCGGCGAAGTGGCGCGGGTTGACCGGCACCGGGCGCGCCCACCCGAACCCGAAGACGACGAAGAAGAGCGTCCCGAGCAGGTCGAGGTGGACGATCGGATTGAGGCTCAACCGCCCGAGGGCGCGCGGCGTGGGGTCGCCCAGGCGGTCGGCGACGAGCGCGTGCGCGAATTCGTGGAACGTGGCCGCGATCAGCACGGCCGCGAGCGTGATGGCGAGCCCGATCGGGTCGCCGAACCGGAACACCGGGACCGTCGGCGGAGATGCTAGTCCAGCGGCCGGTCGTGCGCGAGCAGGTCGTCCATCGTCTCGCCGGTCACGACCACCCGCGACCGGCCCTCGCGGACCAACACGATCGGCGGACGCGGATACCGATTGTAGTTGCTGGCCATCGAATAGTTGTAGGCGCCGGTGCTGAAGACCGCGAGGAGGTCGCCGGACCGCGGCGCCGGCAGGTGGGACTCCCAGATCAGCACGTCGCCGGACTCGCAGCACCGCCCCGCCACCGTGACTTTGTCGGTGGCCGGCTCACCGAGGCGGTTCGCCAGCACCGCCTGGTACCGGGCCTGGTAGAGCGCCGGCCGCGGGTTCTCGTACATGCCGCCGTCCACAGAGACGTACGTCCGGATGCCCGCGATCGTCTTGACCGCGCCGACGGTGTACAACGTCACGCCGGCGTCGCCCACGATCGACCGGCCCGGCTCGACCATGAGGAGCGGCAGCGGGAGCCGGTGCTCCTCCGCCCGCCGGCGCACGACTCCCGCCAGGGCGTCCACGTACGTCGCGATCGCCGGGGGCCGGTCCGACGGCAGGTAGCGGATGCCGAGCCCGCCGCCCAGGTCCAGTTCGTCGACCGGCGCCCGGTGCTCGCGCGCCATCCACGCGGCGAACTCCATCAGCGACTCCGCCGCGCGGACGAACGGATCGAGGTCCATGACCTGGGAACCGATGTGGCAGTGCAGCCCGCGGAGGCGAATGCCTGGGAGGGCCAGGGCGGCCGCGACGGCCTTCCGGGCTGTGCCGTCCACGAGGCCGAATCCGAACTTGCTGTCGACCCCACCGGTTTGAATCGCCTGGTGCGTGTGGGGTTCAATACCCGGCGTGAGTCGCAGCAGCACGTCGGCCGGCCGGCCGGCCCCCTCCGTCAGCGCGCCGATCAGTTCGAGGTCGTGGAAGTTGTCGACGACGATCCGCCCCACGCCGCGCTCGAGCGCCAGCCGGATCTCGTCGGGCGTCTTGTTGCTGCCGTGCAGCAGCAGATCGCCCGCCGGCACGCCCGCGCGCAGCGCGGTGTGAATCTCGCCGGCCGAGACGACGTCGACCGCGAGGCCCTCGTCGTAGGCGAGCCGGCAGGTCGCGACACAGCACAGGGCCTTGCTCGCGAAGACCGGGCGCGACCGCGGGTACGCGGCGCGCAGCGCCGTGACGTACGCGCGGCAATTCGCCCTGAGACGCGCTTCGTCCATGACGTACACGGGGGTGCCGTGCTCCCGGGCGAGGTCCGCGGCGGCCACGCCGCCCACGACGAGCCGGTCGCGCTGCACCTCTCCGAGTAGTACGTCCTGCCCGATCGTCGTCGCCGACACCGCGTCCACCCGTTTCGTCCCTCCGCCGGCGCGGGGACCTTCGCCCGCCTCCTTCGAATACGCGACGGCCGGCCCCAAGAGACGGGGCCGGCACCGCAGAGCCACGATATCACGCGCCGCGACGGCGTGTCAATTCAGCGCGTCGAATAGATCGGCCGGACGCTCCCGTCTTCTAACTCACCGCTCCGATGACCCGCGCCGCTTTCTTGACGTCGCGCGGCTTCACCCAGCAGATCGCTCCGAACCGTCCCGCGCCGGCGGCGGTGGCGCTTACGGCCGTTACGTTGATTCCGGCATCGGCGAGTCTCGCGAAATACTCCGCGAGCGCGCCGGTCCGATCGTCACCTTCGATGATGAACGCCTTCTTCGGTCCGGTGATCTTCCACCTTGCCGCTCTCGCCGCGGCCTTGAAGGCCGCGGGGTCGGACGGGACGAAGTCGACTTGCGCGCGCCGGCCGGCCGGGAACGCGTGCAGGGCCGCGAGGTTGACGCCCGCGTCTTTCAGCACGCGGAGCGCCCGGGCGCCCTCCCCGGGGCGGTCGCTCATTTCGACGTAGTAGTAATCGACCAAATGGACGAGATCCGCCATGCTCTCTCCCTCCCCGATCGGCTCGCTAGTTCCGCTCCACCGCGAGCGCCACGGCTTCGCCGCCGCCGAGGCAGACCGCGGCCACGCCGCGCTTCGCATTCCGTTCCGCCATCGTGTTGAGGAGAGTGACGAGAATCCGCGCGCCGCTCGCGCCGACCGGGTGGCCGAGCGCCACGGCGCCGCCGTGCACGTTGACGCGGGCGAGGTCGATCCCCACCTCGCGCGTCACCGCCAGGACGACCGCAGCGTAGGCCTCGTTGATCTCGTAGAGGTCGACCGCATCGACGGACCAGCCGACCTTCGCGAGCAGTTTCTGGATCGCGCCCGCCGGGGCGATCGTGAACCACTCCGGCGCGCGCGCCGAAACGGCCTGGCCGACGACCCGCGCCAGCGGCTTGGTCCCGATCTTGCGCGCGGCATCGGCGGACGCGAGGACGAGGGCGGCGCCGCCGTCGCTGATCGACGAGGCGTTCGCCACGGTGACCGTGCCGTCGCGTTCGAACACCGGCGGCAACGACGCGATCTTCTCCGGCTGGAATCGCCGCGGCTCCTCGTCTTCGGCGACGACTTTGGGCGCGCGGCCGTTGCCCGCCTCGACGACGACGGTCTCGCGGCTGAACCGTCCGGAGTCGAGCGCCTCCAGCGCCCGCGTGTAGGACCGCCGGGCGAACTCGTCCTGGGCCTCGCGGGAGATGCGGTACTCGCGCGCGAGGAGTTCGCAGCAGTTGCCCATGTGCTGGTCGGTGAACGCGTCCCAGAGTCCGTCCCGGATCATGCTGTCGAGGAGCTGGCCGTGCCCGAGCCGGTATCCCGTGCGCGCGCGGTCCAGGAGATACGGCGCCGCGCTCATGTTCTCCATGCCGCCGGCGACGACGACCTCGGCGTCGCCGGCCTGGATCGTCTGCGCGCCCAGCATCGCGGCCTTGAGGCCGGAGCCGCACATCTTGTTCACCGTCGTCGCGGGCACGGTGTTGGGCAGCCCGCCGTAGATCGACGCCTGCCGCGCCGGCGCCTGTCCGACGCCCGCCGCGAGAATGATGCCCATGTAGACTTCGTCAACCTGGTCCGGCGCCACCCCGGCCCGGCGCACCGCCTCCGCGATTGCCGCGGCGCCGAGCCGCGGCGCCGGCACCGCGGCCAGGGCGCCTTGAAACCGCCCGATCGGCGTGCGCACGCCGCTCAGGATCACCACGTCACGCATGATTCCACCCTCCGCTGCTCCCCCGGGTAAGGTAACGACGCGCCCCGCAACCCGGTCGTCGGGCGGAACACCGTGCCGCGCGAGACCGTTGTGACGTTCGCGAGGCTCTCACCGCTCGTCGCGCTCATCGCGGGCATTCTGATTCTCATTATCCCGCGGCTCCTCCACGAAAGGGTCGCCTTCTCCCTCATCCCGGGTGGTCTGATCGGCGTCTTCGGAGGATAACGCCGCCGCCCGGGAGACCATGCCCGCGGCCGCCGCCGCGCCCCGCTCCACCCGGCGGGCAGTCACTAGAAACCCGGTGTGGGCGACCATGCGGTGGCCCGGGCGGACGCTTCGCCCGTCCACATTCCAGGGACGCAGCAGCACCTCGGCGGTTTCGATCAGCGCGAAGGTTCCCGCGGCGCGCACGGTCTCTACGGTCTGCATCACTTGCGGCACGGTCGGGAGATACGCGAGGAAGATCCCGCCAGGCACGAGTGCCCCTTCGACGTGCGGGACCATGCGCCAGGGCTCGGGCAGGTCCAGGACGATCCGGTCCGCGGGCGCGTCCGCGGGAAGCACGCCGTCCGCGAGGTCGTGCCGGCGCAAGATGAGAGTCGGGGTCGGGCCGAGGTACCGCGCGATGTTGCGCTCCGCGATCCGCGCGAAGTCCTCGCGCACCTCGTAGCTCGTGACCCGGCCGTCCGGCCCCGCGGCGCGGACGAGGGCCATCGTGAGCGCCCCCGACCCGGTCCCGGCCTCGAGCACGCGCGCACCGGGGAACAGGTCCGCCGCCATCAGAATCGCCCCGAGGTCCTTGGGGTAGACCACCTGGGCGCCACGCGGCATCTCGAGGACGAACTCCCCAAGCGTAGGACGCAGCGCGAGGAATCGCTCGCCGCGCGTCGACCGGACGGTTCCGCCTTCGGGCCGTCCGAGCAGCTCGTCGTGCGCGATCCGCCCGCCCCGCAGGTCGCTCGTACGGCCGCGCCGCAGCGTGATCATGTAGCGCCGGCGCCGGCGATCGTACAGGACGACCGAATCGCCTTCGGCGAGCTCTCTCATCCCGGCCGATCGGCCGCGGCGGGCTGGCCGGCCACTACGAAACCGAGGCCGTCGAGGTGGAAGGCCGGCCGGTCCCGGTTCGCCGGAGGCGCATGCGCTCCGCCGCGCGCTCCGTCATGCGGCAGAACGCGCAGACTTCGCCCGTGGTGGGCTGTCCGCAGTGCAGGCACGCGTGCAGCTCGACGGGGTCCCGCCCCTCGACCAGCGGACGGCCGCGCTCAAGGAAGCCCCAGTACAGGCTCTGCTTCGTGCCCGGAGCCGCCTGCTCGAGGACGTTCAGCGCCTCCTTATAGAGGAGGCTGCGCGCCCCCGCGCTGTTCGGGCACTCGTCGACGATGTAGTCGATGCCGCGGATGATCGCGTACGCGGCGGTCTCCCGCTCGGCGATACGGAAGAACGGCTTGACCTTCTTCACGAGCGCGGGATGCGTGCTGTCGAGCACCGGCGCCTGCCGGGCGAGGTATTCGACCTGCCAGTGCAGGAGGTTGCCGAGCAGCACCGCGGCCTCGTCGTCCAGGTTGTGGCCGGTCGCGACGGCCGCGAAGCCGCCCTCGCGCGCGACTTTGTTGAACAGGTACCGCTTGCTGAGCCCGCACGCCGAGCAACTCACCCGCCCGGTCGCCTTCGCGAACGCTTCCACCCCCATGCCGTACGTCGCCGGGATGTCCGCGAGGATGAGTTCGGTCTGCCGCGACTCCGCGTAGGCGACGGACTTGCGCTGGGATTCGGCCGAGTACTCGCCGATGCCGAGGTTGATGTAGAGGCCGGTCGTGTCGTAACCGAGGCGGCGCAGCACGTCCCACAGCGCGAGGCTGTCCTTCCCGCCGGAGACCGCGACCAGCACGCGATCGTCCTTCGTGAACATGCGTTCGTGCTCGACCGCGCGCGCGACCTGCCGCTCGAAGAACTCGAGGAAGTGCTCGTTGCAGAACGCCGTGTGATGGCGGCGGATCTCAACGGTCGCGCCGGCGGCGCATTTCCGGCAGCGCATCAGGCGGCGCCCTCCGTGCCGCCCGACACGACCGGCCGCAGCTCGACCGTGTCCTCGTCGGCGACGCGCGAGTCGTGGGTCAGGAGGGTGGCGCCCCGGATGACCAGCACCGATTCCGGATTGATGCCGAGCTCCAGGAGCAGCTCGCGCACGCGGCGCGCGCCCTGGACCTCGACTTCGCGCTTCTGATGGCGGATCAACACTTTCACGCGGCCACGCCCCGCGGCTTGACGTTGTCCCGAACCCACTGCACGATGCGCTCGAGCGGCGTCCCGGGCGTGAACACCGCGGCGATGCCGGCCGCCTCGAGCCCGGGCATGTCGTCGTCCGGAATGATTCCCCCGGCGAAGACTTTGATGTCGGCGGCGCCCTGTGCCCGCAGCAGCTCGACGATCTTCGGCAGCAGCACGTTGTGGGCGCCGGAGAGAATACTGAGCCCGATCGCGTCCACGTCTTCCTGGATCGCGGCCGTCGCAATCATCTCCGGCGTCTGGTGCAGCCCGGTGTAGATGACCTCGAACCCGGCGTCCCGGAGCGCGCGCGCGACGACCTTGGCCCCACGGTCGTGGCCGTCGAGGCCGGGCTTGCCGACGAGTATCCGGATGCGCGCGTCCGCCACGGCGCTATTATCCCATGTTTGAGGCGGAAGCGGGCGGCGCGCGGCAGGCGGGCCCGGGTTTTGAGCCGAACGTCCGTCCTATGCCGGCCCACATCTGCGTGACCTGCGGCGTGCAGTTTGCCGAGCGACCGCAGCCGCCCGCGTCCTGCCCGATCTGCGACGACGAGCGGCAGTTCGTCAACCGGCGTGGACAGACTTGGACGACGCCGGAGGCGCTGCGGCGCTCGCACCGGAACGTACTGCGCGCCGAGGAGCCGGGTCTCCTCGGCATCGGAATGGAGCCGTCGTTCGCGATCGGGCAACGCGCGCTGCTCGTCCGGACGCCGGAGGGCAACGTGCTGTGGGACTGCACGAGCCTGCTCGACGACGCGGTCGTCGAAGCGGTGCGCGCGATGGGCGGGCTCGCGGCGATCGCGGTCTCGCACCCCCACTTCTACGCTTCGGTGGTCGACTGGAGCCACGCCTTCGGCCGCGCGCCCGTCTATTTGCCCGCGACGGATCGCGAGTACGTGATGCGTCCGGATCCGGTGATCCAGTTCTGGGACGGCGAGCGCCGGGCGCTGCCCGGCGGGCTTACACTCGTACGGTGCGGCGGACACTTTGCGGGGTCGGCGCTGCTGCACTGGCCCGCCGGCGCAGGCGGCCGCGGCGCCCTGCTGACGGGCGACACGATCCAGTGTGTGCCCGACCGCGGCGCGGTGAGTTTCATGTACTCGTACCCGAATTACATTCCGCTGGCCCCCACGGCGGTCCGGCGCGTTGCGGCCGCGGTCGAGAACCTGCGGTTCGACCGGATCTACGGCGGGTGGTTCGACCGCGTCGTGCCGTCGGACGCGAAGGCGGTCGTCGCGCGCTCAGCCGAGCGTTACGTGCGGGCCCTCGGCACCCCGCCCGTTCGCGCCTGATCGGAGCGGGGTGACAAACGCCCCGGAATGTGGAACTATCGGAGGAGGGCCGATCCGGTACGTCTACATCCCCGTTCGGGCGTCGAAGATCAAGCGCGTTTGCAGATCGGGCGGAAGCCCGTTCGCCCGCGCCCATGCGCCGACCGCCCTCGACCAATCGCCGCGGGAGGCAAACACCCCGTCGATCGACCCCAACGCGCGCTGAATCTGAGCGTCCCAGGTCGGCACCTGCGACGTCCACATATAACCGATTGCCCTGCCCACGAGCATTGTGCCGGAGAAGCGGCAGATCCGCACGCAGGTATAGAGGCCCGAGGCGATCGGGCGTCCATAGGACGTGAGCGTCCAGGCGCCGCCCGAGTACGTGCCCCCCACCGCGACTCCGCCGAGCGTGCCGTCGATCGTGCCCGTCGGACGCACGCCGCTGAAGGTGTCTCCCGTCAGGGTGAGATTGTACGTCAGCGGTACTTGCGCGGCCGCGGGTCGGGGTAGTGCGACGCCGAGCGCGAGCCCGGCCGCCAGTGCGATGCAGAACCAGGTCCTCACCTCAAACTCACCTGCCCTTTCCGGGCCGGCCGACGCCGGTCCGTTGTTATGCGCCGGCGGCGGCGATGCGCCGCTCCCGCGCACATTACGACTGTACCCCTTGCGCAGCGCGGTAAAATTGTAGGTGGAGGCGGAAGGCGCCCACGGGACGCTGACAGCGAAAGTGAGGTGACGCGTCCATGGTGTGGCAGAACGTGATCGTCGCTTTGATCGGCATCTGGTTCATCATTGCGCCGTCGTCGCTCGGCTTCACGGCGAACCCGGCGATGACGTGGACCAGCGCAGTCGGCGGTGTTATTCTGTTGATTCTCGGCGCGAGCGCCGCGCTCTCCGCGGAGCAGCGCCGGCAGTTCTGGATTCAGGTCGTGAACGCGCTGGTGGGCATCTGGTTCATCATCGCGCCTTGGATCCTGAGCTTTACGCAGCACCCCGCGGCGTTTTGGACGTCCCTGATCCTGGGGATCGTAGCGTTGATCCTAAGCGTCTGGGACCTGCAGCTGATGCCGCGGGCGGTGACGTCGCCGCATCAAACCCGGTAACCCGGCTGCCCCGCCCGCTTTCCGCCTCCTCCACCCCAAAGCGGATGAGAGGGAGTCTATCAGAGAACGGCCTGTTCGCGATACTCCCCGTAGACCTGCCGGAAGACGTCGCAGATCTCGCCGATCGTGACGCGCGCCCGCACCGCGTCGACGATCGCCGGCATCGTGTTGCCGCCCTGTTCCGTGATGCGCCGCAGGACGTCCAGCGCCCGCCGTGCCGCGGTCTGGTCGCGGGTCGCCCGGGTGCGGCGGACGCGCTCGATCTGCCGCCGTTCGACCTCGGGGTCGATGTGGAGCTGCGGGATCGGGACCGTCGCGCGGTCGGCGAACTCATTGACGCCGACGATCACCTTCTCCCGGCGTTCGAGCTGCTGCTGGTAGCGGTAGCTGGCCTCCGCGATCTCCCGCATCGGGTACCCCTGCTCGATCGCGGCGAGCATGCCGCCCATCTCGTCGATCGTCTTGATGTACTCCGCGGCGTCCGCCTCGACGCGGTCGGTGAGGGCCTCGATGAAGTACGCGCCGCCAGCCGGGTCGACGGAGTGGGTCACGCCGGTCTCGTACGCGATGACCTGCTGCGTCCGCAGCGCGAGCGTCGCCGCCTCCTCCGTGGGCAGCGCGTAGGTCTCGTCGAGGGAATTGGTGTGCAGCGACTGACAGCCGCCCAGCACGGCGGCGAGCGCCTGCAGCGCCGTGCGGACGATGTTGTTCTGCGGCTGCTGCGCGGTGAGGCTGACGCCGGCCGTCTGCGCGTGCGTCCGCAGCATCATCGAGCGCGGGTGGCGGGCGCCGAACCGCTCCCGCATGATCCGCGCCCACATCCGGCGGGCCGCCCGGAACTTGGCGATCTCTTCGAAGAAATCGCTGTGGACGTCGAAGAAGAACGACAGGCGGGGCGCGAACGCGTCCACCTCCAACCCCGCCTCGACGCCGGCTTGTACGTAGGCGATGCCGTCGGCCAGTGTGAACGCCAGCTCCTGCACGGCGGTGGCCCCGGCCTCCCGGATGTGGTAGCCGCTGATGCTGATCGTGTTCCAGCGCGGCAGGTGCGCCGTGCCGTAGACCATGATGTCCTGGACGAGCTTCATGCTCGGCCGCGGCGGGACAATCCACTCCTTCTGCGCGATGAACTCTTTGAGAATGTCGGTCTGCGTCGTCCCGCCGAGCGTTGACGGGCTGAGGCCGCGCGCCGCGGCGACCGCGACGTACATCGCCAGCAGGATGTTCGCGGGCGCGTTGATCGTCATGGACGTGGTGATCTCGTCGAGCGGCAGGTCGCGGAGCAGGACGTCCATGTCGTCCACGCTGTCGATCGCGACCCCCTCGCGCCCCACCTCCCCCGCCGAGCGGGGATGGTCGGAGTCGTAGCCCATGAGCGTCGGCATGTCGAAGGCGGTGGAGAGTCCGGTCTGACCCTGCCGGAGGAGATAGTGGAAGCGCGCGTTCGTGTCCTCGGCCGACCCGAACCCGGCGAACATCCGCATCGTCCACAGCCGTCCGCGGTACATCGTGGCGTGGATGCCGCGCGTGTACGGGTACTCGCCGGGCGCCCCGAGGTCCCGCGCGGTGTCGTCACCGCGGATGTCGTCGGGCGTGTAGAGCCGCTTGATCTCGAGGTCCGAGATCGTGCTGAACCGAGGCGCGCGCTCGCGCGGCTCCGCCATCAGCCCGCTGCCGGCCGGTCGCCGTCGGCCGCGCCGCCCTTGACCCGGCGCACTTCCTCGGTCAGCAGCGGCAGGATCTCGAACAGGTCGCCGACCACGCCGTAGGTCGCGATGCCGAAGATCGGCGCCTGCGGATCCTTGTTGATCGCCACGATGCACCGCGACCCGGACATCCCGGCGAGGTGCTGCGGGGCGCCGGAGATGCCGCAGGCGATGTAGAGCTGGGGGTTGACGGTCTTCCCGGTCTGGCCGATCTCGTAGTCGTGCGGCACCCAGCCGGAATCGACAGGCGGGCGGCTCGAGCCGACGGCCGCGCCGAGCGCCGCCGCCAGCGTGTCGAGGAGCGCGAAGTTCTCCGGCCCGCGCAGCCCCCGGCCGCCGGAGACGATGATGTCCGCCTCGGTCAGCGGCACCGTCTCCCGTTTGATGGTCGAGACGTCGACGACCCGCGAACGGATCGAGCCGGGGTCGAGCGTCACCGGAACGGCCACGACGTCCGCGGACCTGCCCTGCTCCGCCGGCGCCGGCGGATAGATGTTCGGGAGCACCACCGCGATCCGGATCCCGCCGCCGAACGCGACGCGCGCGATCGCCTTGCGGGTCATGGCGGGACGGGTGGCGACGACACGCTCATCCTCGATCTCGACAGACGCGCAGTCGGTGACGATCCCCGCGTCGAGCCGCGCGGCGAGCCGCGGCGCGAGATCGCGCCCGGCCGCCGTACTCCCCACCAGCACGAGCCCCGGGGCGGCGGAGGCGAGCAGCGCCGCGACCACCTGCGCGTGCGCGTCGGTCGTGTACGGCTCGAGCAGCGGAGACTCGGCGACGTGCACCACCTGCGCGCCGTGGGCCGCGAGGTCGCCGGCCATTCCGGCGACCTCGCGGCCGGCGAGAACGGCGTGCACCTTCATCGGGCCCGCCAGAACCTTCGCGAGCCCGAGCAGCTCGTAGGCGATCTTGCGCGGGCGCCCGCCGGCGTGCTCCGCGACGACCCAGACGTCGGACGCCGCGCTCACAGCACCTTCGCCTCCTCGCGCAGCGCGCGAACGAGACTGCGCACGACCTCGGCCGGCTCGCCCTCCAGGCGCCGGCCGGCCTGCCGCTTCGGCGGCGGCGTCATCCCGAGCAACTCGACGTGCGCGGGCGGCGCGGTGTCGAACCCGAGATCAGCGAGGGTGCGCGCCGTGACGGGCGTGCGCTTCGCACGCATGATGCCCGGCAGCGACGGATATCGCGGCTCGTTGATCCCTCGCTCGACCGTGATCACGGCCGGCAGCGTCACCTCGAGCACCTCGACCGCGCCCTCGACCTCGCGATGCGCGGTCGCCTTGCCCTCGCCCAACGCGAGTTTCGTGATCGCGGTCGCCTGGGGCAGCCCGAGAAATTCGGCCACCGCGGGTCCCACGACGGCCGCGTTGTCGTCCGTGGAGAGCTTACCGCACAAGACGAGGTCGGCCGAGAGCGGCTTGATCGCCGCGGCGAGGACGCGCGCGGTGCCGATGTGGTCCAGCGACGCGAGCGCGGGATCCTGAATGTGGATCGCCGCGTCGGCTCCCATGGCGAGGCCGGTCCGCAGGGCTTCGACGGCCCGAGGCGGCCCCGCGGTCACGAGCGTCACGGTGCCGCCGAGCCGCTCCCGGATCCGCAGCGCCTCCTCCACCCCGTGCTCGTCGTAGAAGTTGAGGACGAAATTGAGCCCGCTCTCCTCGACGCCCCGCCTGTCGGCGCGGATCTTGATCGGGACCTCGGTGTCGGGTACGTGCTTGACGCAGACGACGACGTTCACGCCTCGCGGCCTCCGGTTCCGTCTCGGCCGCCTTCGCGGTCTGTCCGCGGGACCTCCGCCGCCTTCGCGGCTCCCGCGGCGACCGGCTCCACGGCGCCGTCGAGCGCGCCGAGCACGTGGCGCGCGATGACGAGCCGCTGGATCTCTGAGGTGCCTTCGTAGATTTCCGTGATCTTCGCGTCGCGGAAATGCCGCTCGACCGGGTAGTCCTGGATGTACCCGTACCCGCCGAAGATCTGCACCGCCTGAGTGGCGGCCCACATCGCAGTCTCCGAGGCAAAGAGCTTGGCAATCGAGGCTTCGAGCGTGTGGCGGCGGCCCTGATCGCGGATCCACGCCGCCCGGTACATGAGGAGACGGCCGGCCTGGATCCGGGTCGCCACATCCGCGATCTTCCACCGCGTGGCCTGAAACTCCGCGATCGCGCGGCCGAATTGACGGCGCTCCTTCGCGTAGGCGACGGCGTCCTCGAGCGCGGCGCGGGCGATGCCGAGGGCCTGGGCCGCGATGCCGATCCGCCCGCCGTCGAGGGTGGCCATCGCCACGGTGAAGCCCGCGCCCTCCTCCCCCAGCAGACGGTCCGCGGGAAACCGGCAATCTTGGAACACGATTTCCGCCGTGCTGCTGGCGTGGATGCCGAGTTTGCGCTCTACTTTCCCGACGCTGAGGCCCGGGTCACCCCGCTCCGCGATAAAGGCGCTAATCCCGTGCGGCCCCTCGCCGCCCGTCCGCGCGTAGACGATCAGCACGTCGGCTTCGACGCCGTTCGTCACGAAGATCTTTGTACCGTTGAGCACCCACGAGCCCCCGTCGCGCCGGGCGGTGGTGCGGAGTGAGGCCGCGTCCGAGCCGGCGGTCGGTTCGGTCAGGCAGTAGCAGCCGAGCTTCCGCCCCCGCGCCAGTTCCGTGAGGTACGTCCGTTTCTGCGCTTCGGTGCCGAACGCGAAGAGCGGAAAGCAGTCCAGCGAGTTGTTGACCGAGAGCACCGCGGCCAGCGCCGCTTCCGCGCGGGCGATCTCCTCGAGGACGATGCAGTAGGAGACGGTGTCCATCCCGCCGCCGCCGTATTCCTCGGGAATGAACACGCCGGTGAGCCCCATCTCGCCCAGCTCCCGGAGGAGCTCGCGCGGATAGGCGCCGGTACGGTCCATGTCGGCGGCGATCGGGAGCAGACGCTTCTGCGCCCACTCGCGCACCGTGGTTTGCACCAGGCGGTGTTCTTCGCTCAGCGTGAACTCCATCGCACCTTCTCGTTCGTGGCGGCCGGGACCCGAACCTACGTGCGCCGCCCCGCTGCGATTGATTCTACCCCGTCCGCCGTATCACGCGGGACCCGAACGCGACGGCCCACGCGCGGTCCCCGCCGTCCGTGTGAAAGCGGACGTACTGCTCGGTGCCGCGCACCGTCACGACGAACGCGTCCGGGCCGACGGCGCGCGCCGGGAGGCGGTCGCCGTCGACCTCGATTTCGAGCCGGCCGACCGCCGCGTGCGCACGCACCAGCGATCCTTCACCGGACCGGTATTCCCCCGCATACGCCTCGAGCCGGCCGCCCGGCGCCGCGTAGTCGGGGTAGGAAATCGCCGCGACCTCCGGCGCCCGGCCTTCGAGCGCGTTGAGCAGGCCGTGGGCGATCGTCCGTACGGGCGCGTCGGCCAGGTTCGCGAGCACGGCAACCGCCGTGCCGCGCGACGGGACGCACGCGACGTGCGCGGAGATGCTGCGCCGCCCGCCTCCGTGCTCCGCGAGCGCCGCGCCCCAATAGTCGGGGATGATGCCGAAGCCGTAGCCGTACGCCTGGCCGGGGCCCGTCGAGGCGTGCGGGCGGAGCATCGCCGCGATCGACTCCGCCGATAGGACGCCGTGTCCGGAGCCGTGCCCGCCGCGGTAGAGATCGAGGTAGCGCAGCAGATCGAGAACCGTCGAGCAGATTCCGCCGGCCGGATCCCACACCTCGGAGTGCCACCAGGTCCTGGCCGGAACGATCTGCCTGACGCCCCCGCGCGTCTGCGCGATGTACGGCGTGGTCATGCCCGCCACCGCCTCGGCGGCCTTGGGCCCGAACGTAGTCCGCCCGAGGCCGAGCGGCCGGATGATCTCGCCGGTCACGTAGCGCTCGTACGACCGGCCGCTCACGCGCGCCACGATCTCGCCGAGCAGCGCGAACCCTTCGTTGCTGTAGCTGAAGTAGGCGCCGGGCGGGCCGAGCGGAGTCCAGTCGCCGTCCGCCAGATACGCCATCAGGTCGCCGGCCGTGGCGAACGGCGGACGGCTCTCGACCGGCACCGGCGGCGGAGCGCCTTCGGTATCCAGCCGGACGCTTGCGCCGAACGCAAACCAGCGCGACGGCAGCGGCGGGAAGCCCGGCGTGTGCGTCAGGAAGTGGTGAATCCGAATTGCGCCCGCGTCCCCGTGCGGCAGGCGAAGCTCGGGCAGATATTCGACCACGGGATCCTCCACGGCGAGCCGTCGCTCGCCGGCAAGACGCATGATCGCCGCCCCGGTGAACGACTTCGTCACGGAGGCGACGCCGAACACGGTCTCCGGGCCGGCGGGCACGCCGCGCTCGCGGTTCGCCGCGCCGAAACCCCGCGCGTACACGACTTCGCCGTCGCGCGAGGCGGCCGCCGCGGCGCCCGGCACCGCATAGCGTGCGAGCAGCGCATCCGCGTAGGCTTCGAACGCGTTCACCGGCCCTCCGGATACTCGTAGAAGCCGCGCCCGGTCTTCCGGCCGTGGTAGCCGGCCAGCACCATCTTGCGCATCAGCGGCGGGGCCGCGTAGCGGGTGTCTTTGAACTCCTGGTACATCGCCTCCGCGATGTAGTACGTCGTGTCGATCCCGACGAAGTCGAGCAGCGTCAACGGCCCCATCGGATGATTGAGGCCGAGCTGCACCGCGGTGTCGATGTCCTCCCGGCTCGCGACGCCGAGCTCGAGCGCCCGCACCGCGTCGAGCAGGTAGGGCACCAGCAACAGATTGACGATGAACCCCGGCGAGTCTTTGCAGACGACGACCGTCTTGCCGAGGGACTCGCAGAACGTCCGCGCGGCCGCCAGCGTCTCGGCCGAGGTTTGGAAGCCGCGCACAATTTCGACCGGCTTCATCACCGGCACGGGGTTGAAAAAATGCGTGCCGATGACGCGCTCGGCGCGCCGTGTGACCGACGCCATTTCGGTAATGCTGAGCGAGCTGGTGTTGCTGGCGAAGACGGTGGCCGGCGGGCAGACGCGGTCGAGCCCGGCGTAGAGCGCTTTCTTCGCATCCATCAGCTCGACGATCGCTTCGATCACGAGGTCGCACTTCGCGAGGTCCTCGAGGCGCGTCGTGCCGCGAACCCGCCCGCGCGCGGCGTCCCGGTCCGCCGCCGGCAGCTTGCCGCGCTCGACGCCGCGGGCGAGCGACCGCTCCAGCCGGTCGAACCCGCGCGCCAGCAGATCGTCCGAGACTTCGCGGACGACGACGTCGTAACCGGATCTCGCGCACACCTCGACGATCCCCGATCCCATGAGGCCGAAGCCCGCGACCCCGACGGTACGGAACGCCACGACGCACCTCCCGTTATTCGATCACGTCCAGAATCAGCGACGTCGCCCCGGGCGTCTCCGGTCCGATGTGATACGCCGCGGCCACCCGGCGCGCGGCCTCGGCCACGCGTGCCTCGTCGCGCGCGCGCAGCAGCGCGAGCGGTTCGCCGCGCCGGACCGGATGCCCGATCTTCCGCTCCAGGACGATCCCCGCACCGGGATCGATCCGGTCGCGGGCGGTGGCCCGTCCAGCGCCGAGCGCGATCGCAGCATAGCCGATCGCCTCGGCGTCGATGGCCGTCACGAAGCCGTCGGCCGGCGCCGCCACGGGCCGCTCGAGGGTCGTGCCCGGCAGCCGCTGCGGGCGCTCGACGACCCCGGGGTCGCCGCCCTGCGCCTCGATCATCGCCGCGAAGGTGCGGGCGCCCTCGCCGCGGGCGAGCGCCGTTTCGAGGCGTTCCCGCGCGCCGCGGGCATCCGGCGCGATCCCCGAGAGCACCAGCATTTCGGCTCCCAGCATCAGCGCGAGTTCGCGCAGGTCGCCCGGCCCTTCACCGCGCAGGGTGCGAATCGCCTCCTCCACCTCCATGGCGTTGCCAACCGTCCGGCCGAGGGGCTGTTCCATGCTGCTCAGCACCGCGGCGGTGCGGCGGCCGGCGGCCCGTCCGATCTCCACCATCGTCCGGGCAAGGGCGCGCGACTCCGCCGGCGTCTTCATGAACGCGCCGCTGCCCGTTTTGACGTCGAGGACGATGGCGCGGCTGCCGGCGGCGATCTTCTTGCTCATCACGCTCGACGCGATGAGCGCGACGCTGTTGACGGTGGCGGTCTGATCCCGGAGCGCGTACAGGCGCTTGTCCGCCGGGACGAGTTTCGCCGACTGCCCGGCAATCGCGCAGCCTACGCGGTTGACCTGCGCGACGAGGACGTCCGGCTCGAGCTCCACACGCAGTCCCGGGATCGCCTCGAGCTTGTCGAGCGTGCCGCCGGTATGGCCGAGCGCGCGGCCGGACAACTTCGCGACGCGCGCGCCGGCGCTCGCCGCGAGCGGCACCACGACGAGCGAGGTCTTGTCCCCCACGCCGCCGGTGCTGTGCTTGTCGACCGTCGGCCCGCGGACGCCGCTGAGGTCCAGCGTCTCGCCGCTGTCGACCATCGCCTGCGTGAGCGCCGAGATCTCGTCGGAGGAGAGCCCTTTGAAGAAGACGGCCATGAGAAACGCGGCCATCTCTATGTCGGAGACGCCACCCGCGACATACGCGCCCACAAACTCGCGCACCATACCCGCCGGGAGGGCTTCGCCGTCCCGCTTCGCTCGGATGACGTCGTAGGGTCGCATCGCGGCCGCACCGTGGTCTTTCCCCCGGGCGACGGTCACACCTCCGGCACCGGCCGGCGGAATACGCCGACGCCACCGGCGAGGGGGCGGGGAGGCCGGCCCGCGCGTCGCGTCGAAGCCGAGCCGCCGTGCGCGACGCTATCACCGTACGCCCCGCCACCGCCCGCGAATTCCCCACCGTATGGAACCTCGTCGTGGGGCTCGCCGTGTACGAACGGCGCCGCCGACACGTCAGGTCGACGCCGGCCGTGCTGCGCCGGCACGGGTCCGGGCGGCGGCCCTATTTCAGAGCGCTGATCTGCCGCCGCGGCGCAGAGCCGATCGGCGTCGCGATCTACCTGATGACCTACTCGACCTTCGCGGGGAGGCCGACGCTGTACATCGAGGACATCTTCGTGCTGCCCGAGGCCCGCGGGGAAGGCGCGGGCCTCGCGCTGATGCGCGCGCTGGCCCGCACCGCGGCGCGGGCGGGATGCCGGCGCATGGCCTGGAGCGTGCTGCGCTGGAACAGGCCGGCGATCGACTTCTACCGGCGTCTCGGCGCGGAGACGGTGACGGCGTGGATCTCGATGGAGCTCGGCATGGGGGCGCTCACGCGTCTGGCCTCGTCCGGTGCGGAGCGCGCACGCCGCCTTCGCCGCCCGCGTTCGCGTCGGTTAGCCGCCGCCGCGCGGATCGCGGGCCGGCGTCCGCGAGGCGGTGCTCACGCACTCGGTTAATCGAGCGCCCGTACGACGGACCGCACGACGCCGACGAGCCGCGGCCCCGACGCCGCGGCGGCGGCCAGCACGTCCTCGTGACGTAGCGTCCGGTCCCGGGGTCCCGTCTCCCGTCCGGCCGCGTTGGTGATCACGGCGATGCCGAGGACGCGCATGCCGGCGTGCCGCGCCGCGATCGCCTCGAGCACGGTCGACATCCCCACCGCGTCCGCGCCGAGCGCGCGGATCATCCGGATCTCGGCCGGCGTCTCGTACGACGGCCCGAGCACGCCCGCGTAGACACCGCGGCGCAGCGGCGTCCCGGCCGCGCGGCCCGCGTCGTCCGCGAGCGTGCACAGCACCGGATCGTACACCTGCGACATATCCGGAAAGCGCGGCCCGAGACGCTCGTCGTTCGGGCCGACCAGCGGGTTGGTGCCCGTCAGGTTGAGGTGGTCGGTGAGCAGCATGAGATCGCCGCGCTGAAACACGGGGTTGAGCCCGCCCGCGGCGTTGCTTAGGATGACGACCGGCGCGCCGAGCGCGGCGAGCAGCCGGACGGAGAAGACCACGTCTGCCGGCGTGCGGCCCTCGTAGAGGTGCACGCGCCCGCGGAGCGCCACGACCGGGCGCCCTTCGAGCCGGCCCAGCACCAGTTCCCCCGCGTGGCCCTGCGCGGTTGGCACCGGCATGCACGGGATCGCGGTGTACGGAACGGCGGTCTCGGCGTCGATCGCCTCCGCCAGCCCGCCGAGGCCGCTGCCGAGCACAATGCCGCAACGAGGCGCGAGGCGCGAATGCGCCCGCACCGCGGCGGCCGCGTCCTCGAGCGCGGCACGAATCTCCGGCGGGCCGGGCGCCGTCACGGCCGTAGAACCTGCGCGAGAACGCTCGTGCCCGCGCCCGTGCCGTCGACGCCGAGGGCCGCGGCGACGGTCGCGCCGAGGTCGGCGAAGGTCCGGCGCACACCGAGATCCGTTCCCGCGCGCACGCGCGGTCCGGCCGCTATGAGCGGCACCCGCTCGCGCGAGTGGTCGGTGCCGGGGGTTGTCGGGTCGTTGCCGTGGTCCGCGGTTACCAGCAGGAGATCTGCGCGTCCGAGCCGCTCCAGCACTTCCGCGAACCTGGCGTCGATGCGCTCGAGATCGGCGCCGTATCCGGCGGGGTCGTTCCGGTGGCCGTAGAGCGTGTCGAGATCGACGAGGTTCGTGAAGATGAGGCCGCGCTTGAGCGTCTCCAGGACAAGGACGGTCTGCGTCATACCGTCCATGTCATCGTGCGTGTGCACGGTGCTCGTAATGCCGCGTTTCGCGAAGAGGTCCGCGATCTTGCCGATCGCCGCGACCGGTACGCCGCGGGCGACGAGCCGATCGAGAACGGTGTCGCGCGGCGGCGCCACCGAGAAGTCGCGCCGGCGATCGGTGCGCACGAACCGCCCGGGCACACCGACGAACGGCCGCGCGATCACGCGGCTGACCGCGTGCGGGCCGGTCAGGATCCCCCGCGCGATCTCGCACATCCGGTAGAGCTCGTCGATCGGAATCACCGACTCGTGCGCGGCGATCTGGAAAACGCTGTCCGCGGAAGTATACACGATCGGGCGCCCAGTCCGGATGTGCTCCTCGCCGAGGTCGGCGATGATCACGGTCCCCGACGCCGGCTTGTTGCCGAGGACCCGGCGGCCGATCCGCGCTTCGAACGGCTCGATGACCTCCGGCGGGAAACCACGCGGGTACGTCGGAAACGGCCGGTCGAGGACGAGGCCCATGAGTTCCCAGTGCCCCGTCGTGCTGTCCTTCCCGGCCGAGACCTCGGTGAGGATGCCGAACGCGCCCGCGGGATGCTCGGCCGGCGGCACGCCCGCGATCTCCGCAAGCCGGCCGAGGCCCAGCCGTCCCAAGACAGGCATCCGGAGGCCGCCGCAGGCCGCAGCCGTATGCGGGAGGGTCGCGGAACCCTCGTCCCCGTACCGGGCGGCGTCGGGTGCCCCGCCGATCCCGCAACTGTCCAGCACGATGACCACGACGCGCGTGCAGGGGCCGCGCGTCTCGACGGCCACCGCCGCTAGCCCGGCGTCACGCCGAAGCGTTCGGCCGCGAGCAGGATACCGACGATGGACTTTGCGTCGCAGATCTCTCCGGTGGCGACGAGCCGCCGCGCGACGGCCAGCGGCACACGATGAACCGTCAGGTCCTCCTCCTCGCGATCGCGCTCCCCCTGCGCCGGGTGCAGGTCTTCGGCGAGAAAGAGATGCATCAGCTCGTTGGAGAAGCCCGGCGCCGGGTAGAAGGTCGCCAGCCGTTCCCAGGTGTGCGCGGCGTATCCGGCCTCCTCCGCGAGCTCTCGGCGCGCGCACGCCTCGGGCGTCTCCGGCGGCTCCAGCGTGCCGGCGGGGATTTCGAACAGCTTCCGGCCCGCGGCGTGCCGCGTCTGCTGCACCAGCACAATCTCCTCGCCGGGCAGCATCGCAACGATTGCGATCGCGCCGGGGTGCTCTACCAGCTCAAAGGTCGAGCGGCGTCCGCTCGGACTCTCAAGTTCGTCCACGCGCACCTTAAACGCGCGCCCCGTGAACACGCGACGGCTGCCGAGTGCCCGCGCGCCGCCCGTCATGGGAGGTCGGCGGGCGGCCGGATAAGGGAGGGAACGGTTGTGCTCAGTCTCCGCCGCGCGCTCCCGTTGTTTCGTAGACGGGCGTGCCTTCGCGCGAGGCCAGGTCGCGGAACGCCGTCAGCACTTTCATCGTGACCGGGCCCGGCCTGCCGGGGCCGATCGTCCGTCCGTCGGCCTGGACCACCGGGCCGAGTTCCGCGCCCGTGCCGGTCAGGAAGCACTCGTCCGCTGTGTAGATGTCGTGCAGCGTGATGATATGCTCCGATGCCGCCACCCCGATCGTCCCGCAGAGATCGAGAACGGCGCGCCGCGTCACGCCTTCCAGGATGCCGATGTACGCGGGCGGCGTCAGCACGCGCCCCGCCTTCACGATGAAGACGTTGTCCGCGGTGCACTCCGCGACGTAGCCCTCCGAGGTCAGCATCAGCGCTTCGTCGACCCCGGCGAGGTTGGCCTCGAGCCGCGCCATGATGTTGTTGAGGTAGTTGCACGTCTTGATTCGCGGGTTCAGCACGTCGACCGGCCGCTGCCGGGTGGACGCCGTGATGACCCGCAGGCCGTTGCGGTACGCCTCCTCGGGATACAGCTGGATCGAATCGACGATGATGACGAAGTTGGCCTTGGGACATTTCCGCGGGTCGATGCCCAGGTCGCCCGGGCCGCGGGACACGACGGGCCGGATGTACGCGTCGTGGAGCCCCGATTTGCGCACGGTGTCGACGATCGCCTGGATCACCGCGTCGCGGCCGATCGGAATTTCGAGGCGCATGGTCTTCGCGGACTGGAAGAGGCGGTCGACGTGCTCCTCGAGCTTGAAAACGCGCCCGTTGTAGCAGCGGATACCCTCGAAAATGCCGTCGCCGTAGAGGAACCCGTGGTCGTAGACGGAGACGGTGGCCTCTTCCTTGGAGACGAACCGGCCGTTGATCCAGATCGCGCCCATGACGCATGTCCCCCTTGCGGAGCGTGATATTGCGTAAGCGAGCGGTGTCCGTAAACTGTTCGTACCGGACGACCGTGCCCCCTGCGACGCCGGCGCATCCCGCCGGCTAGTCCCGCTCCCGCGGGGCGACGCCGACTACGTGGCCGTCGCCCTGATCTCCGCCTCCGTGCCCTGCGGGCGCAGTGCCGTGGCGTCGATGCGCTCGCGCCGCGTGAGCACCGCGGCCACAAAGGATCGGTACAGCGGATGTGGCCGCGTCGGCCGCGAGCGGTATTCCGCGTGGAACTGCGTGCCGAGGAACCACGGGTGGCCGGGCAGCTCGACGATCTCCACGAGGTTGCGCTCCGGATAGAGCCCGGTGACCCGCAGCCCGTGGCGCGTGAGAACCGGCAGATACTCGTTGTTGACCTCGAAGCGGTGCCGGTGCCGCTCGCCGACGTCGTCCGCGCCGTACGCGGCGTGGGCCAGGGACCCGGGGGCGAGGCGGCACGGATACAGGCCGAGCCGCATTGTGCCCCCTTTCTCCGTTACGGCCTTTTGCTCGGGCAGCAAGTCGATCACCGGGTGCGCCGTCGCCGGGTTCACTTCCGTGGTATTGGCGCCCTCGAGGCCGCAGACGTGCCGCGCGAACTCGACCACCGCCCACTGCATGCCGTAGCATACGCCGAAGAACGGCACGCCGCGCGTGCGGGCGAACTGCGCGGCCTTCACTTTGCCCTCGACGCCGCGCGCACCGAAGCCGGGGCAGACCAGGATTCCATCCACCCGCCCGAGTCTCACCGCCACCGCGGCTTCGTCGAGTGATTCGAGCTCCTCGGAGTCCTGCTTCACGATGCGTACCCGGCAGCCGGTCGCGATACCGCCGTGCCGCAGCGCTTCCTCGATGCTGATGTACGAGTCTTCGTTGCCCATGTACTTGCCGACCAAGACGATCTCGACCACCGGGGGCGAATTCAAGAGGCGGTCCACCATCACGCGCCAGTCGGCGAGGTCCGGGGTGCGGACCGGCAGGTCGAGGCGCTTCTCCGCGATGCGGGCCAGGCCCTCGTCCTCCAGGACGAGCGGCACTTCGTAGACGCTCTGGGCGTCGATCGACTGGATCACGGCCTCGGGTGCGACGTCGCAGAACAGCGCGAGCTTGTCGCGCAGGTTGCGGGAGAGCGGGCGTTCGGCCCGGCACACGATGACGTCGGGGTGGATACCGATGCTGCGCAGCTCCTTCACGCTGTGCTGCGTCGGCTTCGTCTTGAGCTCGCCGGCGCCGCGGAGGTACGGGACCAGCGAGACGTGCACGTACATGACGTTGGCGTCGCCGACGTATCGCCGGAACTGCCGGATCGCCTCGAGGAACGGCAGGCTCTCGATGTCGCCGACGGTCCCGCCGACCTCGACGATCATCACGTCGGCCTGCTGCAGGCGCGCAACGCGGCTGATCTCGTCGCGGATCTCGTTCGTCACATGCGGGATGACCTGAACGGTGCCGCCGAGGTACTCGCCGCGGCGCTCGCGCGCGATTACCGCGCCGTAGATCTTACCGGTCGTCGTGTTGTTGTCGCGCCCGAGACTCTCGTCGATGAACCTCTCGTAGTGCCCGAGGTCCATGTCGGTCTCGGCGCCGTCGTCGGTGACGAAGACCTCGCCGTGCTGGAACGGGTTCATCGTCCCGGCGTCGACGTTGACGTACGGATCGAACTTCAGGGCGCTGACCCGCCACCCTCGGCTCTTCAGCAAACGCCCGAGCGAGGCCGACGTGATCCCCTTTCCGAGCGCCGAGGCGACGCCTCCCGTGATGAAGATGTACTTCGTCTGCGGCTGCGTCATTGGCTGCGTCCCCCCGTCGGCGCCGGCCGTGTCCGTCTCCGGCGCGTTCGACCTTTCCTCACCCATTCCATCATCGTTCGCCGCCCCACGACAGCTTTGTGCGCAGCAGCCGGTAGAAGCCGGTGCGCCCCAACCGAACCAGTCGCGTCCGGCACGGCGCACGGGCCACCCGCACCACGTCGTCCGGCTCGAGCGGCTCGCCTTCCTGTCCGTCCACGGTCAGCACCGACGGCGCACCGGTCGGCTCGACCCGGATCGTGATCGCCTCGTCGGCGGAGAGGACCACGGCGCGGGCGTTGAGCGTGTGCGCGCAGATCGGCGTCAGCACGATCGCCTCGAGGTCCGGGTGAAGAATCGGGCCGCCGGCCGACAGCGAGTATGCCGTCGACCCGGTCGGCGTCGCGACGATGAGGCCGTCGGCGAGGTGGGTCGCAAGGTGGTCATCGTTGATGTCGGTGCGGATCCGGAGCAGCCGGGCATACCCGCTCTTGGTAACGACGACGTCGTTGAGCGCCAGCAGCTCGCGCACGACGCGCTCGCCTGCGCCGCTGCCGCGGCAAACCTGGCCCTGCAGCATCATGCGTTCGTCCACGCGGTAGTCGCCGGCCAGCACCCGCAGCAGCGCATCGTCCACCGCCCGGTCGTGCACCTCCGCAAGGAATCCGAAGCCGCCGAGGTTGACGCCGAGGATCGGAATGCCCGCGGGAGCGGCCTGCCGCGCCGCCTGCAAGATGGTGCCGTCGCCGCCGAAGACGACCAGCATCTCCGCGCGGCGGGCCAGGTCGGAGGCCGCCGCGCCGAGCTCCGGGAGGCCGAGCGTCTGCGCGCTCTCCCGATTGGCCACGACGTCGACGTGTCGCGCGGTGAGCAGCGTAACCGCGCCGCGCGCGAGGCGGCCGACCTCGCGATCCGCCTGCAGCTTCTCGGCGTTGACGATCAGCCCGACGCTCTTCATGCGTCTCTCCGCCCCAGCCGGCGGTGCGCGTCCGCGACCGCGGCGGCAATGTCCGAGCGGCCGCCGGCGTCCGCCGGTGCGGGCGGGCGGCGCAGGTGCACAAGGTACTCGATGTTGCCCGCCGGGCCGGTGATCGGCGACGGCGTCACCGCCAACGGCGTAAGCCCGTCGCGCGCGGCCGCCTCGAACACGTTCTCCAGCACCGCGGCGTGCACCGCCGGGTCCCGCACGACGCCGCCGCGCCGGACCGCGGCCCGTCCGGCCTCGAACTGCGGTTTGACGAGCGCCACCACGTCGCCGCCCGGGCGAACGAGCGACGCGATCACGCCCCAGAGCAGGCGCAGGCCGATGAACGACAAATCGGCGGTGACGAGATCCGCCGGGCCGGCGAATCGCCCGGGCGTGAGCGTCCGTGCGTTCGTACCCTCCATGACGACGACCCGCGGGTCTTGCCGCAGCGTCCACGCGAGCTGCCCGTGCCCCACGTCGACGGCGTACACCCGCGCCGCGCCCGCCCGGAGCAGGCAATCCGTAAATCCGCCGGTGCTGGCGCCCAGGTCCACCGCGGTGAGGCCGCGGACGTCCAGGCCGAACGTCTCGATCGCGCGGGCGAGCTTGACGCCGCCGCGGCCGACGAACGGGTGGGCCGGCGCCGTCACGCCGACCCGCATCTCCGGCGTGACCCGGCGGCCCGGTGTGTCCGCAATCGCGCCGTCGACCGTCACGCGACCGGCGAGCACCGCGGCCTGCGCGCGCGCCCGGGACTCGGCGAGGCCCTCCTGCACGAGCCGTTCGTCGAGGCGCACGCCTGCGCCGCGCTTCACGGGATGCGGGAGGGCGCCCGCCGCCCGGTGCGTCACCGGTCCCGCTCCAGCAGATAGATCGCGAGCTCTTCGAGGCGCGCGCCGCGCGCCCCGAGCGGAGCGAGCGCCCTCACCGCCTCGCGCGTCGCGTCCGCGGCGAGACGGCGGGACCGCTCGAGGCCGAACACCGCGGGGAACGTGACCTTGGCGTGGCTCGCGTCGGTGCCGGTGTCCTTGCCGAGCTTCCCGCGCTCCCCGACGACGTCCAAAATGTCATCTACGATTTGGAACGCGACGCCCATGTGCTCGCCGTAGCGGTCGAGCGTCAGGAGGTCCGCGTCGTTCGCGCCGGCCAGCACCCCGCCGATCTTGAGACAGGCGCGGATGAGCGCACCGGTCTTGAGACGGTGGATCTGCCGGACCTCGGCTTCTTCGGGGTGCGGCTTCATCGTGGCCCGCGGGTCCGCCGCCGGGCGATCTGCCGGCACGGCCCGCACCGCGAGCAGGTCGAACACCTGCCCGCCGACCATCCCCTCGCTACCGATCCCGAGCGTCAGTTCACGGATCGCCCGCACCACCCGCGCGGGCGAGCAGCCTGGCACCTCCGCGTTGCGCGCGAGAAGCTCGAAGGCATGCGCGTGCAGCGCGTCGCCGGCGAGCACCGCCATCGCTTCGCCGAAGACCACGTGGCAGGTCGGGCGGCCCCGGCGGATGTCCGAATCGTCCATCGCGGGAAGATCGTCGTGAATGAGCGAGTAGGTATGAATCAGCTCGACGGCGCAGGCGGACGGCAGGACGGTCTCCAGCGGCGCGCCCGCAACTTCCGCGCCGGCGATCACGAGCATCGGCCGCAGCCGCTTACCACCGGCGAAGACGCTGTAGCGCATCGCGCGGTGGACCTCGGCGGGCGGGGCGGCCTCCGCAGGGAGATACCGGTCCAGCGCGTTTTCGACAAGCCGGCCGTGCTCGGCGAGAACGTTCTCGATGGCGACCGGTCGGCGCGACGTTTCCGGCATTCTGCTTAGCGGATCTCGAACTCTCCTTCCCCGGTCGCCGCAGGACTCCCGGCCGCGGTCGCGGCTCCCCAGTCTTGGTGCACGGTGCGCACGAACGCCCCGGGCGGTCCGCCGCTCAGGGCGTTCACGAGCGCGTCCAGCGCCGGCCGCTCACCGTCGGCGACGACCTCGACTCGCCCGTCGGACAGATTGCGCACCCAGCCGCCCACGCCCAGTCTGTGCGCGGTCCGCCGCGTGAACTCACGAAATCCGACGCCCTGAACGCGTCCGGATACCAGGAGGCGCACCCGCACAGCGGCGTGCCACTACGGCGCGGCTTGGTCCGCGACGCGCGCGAGGCGCGCCCCGATCCGGACGATGCGGCCGAGCATGCCGTTGACGAACCGGCCCGATTCTTCGGTGCTGTACTGTTTGGCGAGCTCGACCGCCTCGTTGATGATGACGCCGATCGGGGTCTCCGTGTGCTGCAGCTCGAAAATCGCCATGCGAAGCACGTTTCGGTCCACCGTGGCCATACGCTCGAGGGTCCAGTGCTCGGCAACGTCCCGGATCAACGCGTCGATCTCATCGGCGTGCCGGCGGGTGCCGTGGACGAGCTCGTCGATGAGCGCCCAATCGTCCCGCGACCAGCCCTGGGCGCGCAGCGGCCCCAGCGCCTCCTCGATGCGTCCCTTGCCGAGGTCGAGCTCAAAGAGCACGCCGAGCGCGGCTTCGCGGGCCTGACGGCGCGTGGTCATCGGATCCCCGAGAAAAACAGACTGACCACCGAACCGGTGGTCAGAGACGACTGCGTTCGGGGCGTCTCGCGCCCCGCAGCGCGCAACATCGGTGTCGCATGCTCCTGCACCAGTGTATTATACCCGCTCCCCCTTCGCCGGGCAAGACAGACGGTGCGGCACGCGCGCCTCACGGCGCGTCCATCACGTCCGGCGTGAGCGACCGCCGCACCGTCTCGGCGTCCTCGGCAACTTGGCGGACGAGGGCCGCGGCGTCGGGAAACGCGCGCTCTTCACGCACACGGCGCGCGAACTCGAGCGTCATCGGCTCGTCCGCGCAGTCCCCGTCGAAGTCGAGGAGCAGCGTCTCGATGCCGAGCGCTCCGCCGCCGAACGTCGGCCGGACGCCGATGTTCGTAGCGCCGCGGTAGCGGCGGCCGCGCACGGTCGCGACCGTGGCGTACACGCCGCGTGCGGGAACGATTTTGCGTGCGTCGGCGGCGAGATTGGCGGTCGGGACGCCGATCGTCCGCCCGCGCCCCTCCCCGCGCACGACGCGCCCGGCCAGGCTGTAGCGCCGGCCGAGCAGCCGCGCGGCGTCCTCGACGAGCCCCTCGCGGAGCGCGGCGCGGATGCGGCTGCTGCTGACCGGCTCGCCGCCGATGAGCACCGCGGGTACGAGATGCACCGGCACGTCCGCGGCGCGGCCCCACTCTTCAAGGCGCCGCGCCGTTCCTTCCCGACGGTGCCCGAACGTGTACGAGGAGCCCGCGACGATCTCGCGCGCGCCGAGGCGGCCCCGCAGCACGCCGTCGAGCCACGCCGGCGCGGAGATGCAGGAGAGCGCCTCGTCGAACGGTACGACGAGCGCGACGTCGAGCCCCAGCGCCTCGAACCGGTCGAGCCGCTCCTCGACCGTCGTCAGCAGGACGGGTTCGGGTCCCGGGCGCAGCACTTCGAGCGGATGCG
This sequence comes from bacterium, assembly GCA_035691305.1. Lineage (NCBI taxonomy): Bacteria > bacterium. Next base: position 20,310 of record DASSJF010000087.1, on the reverse strand, counting down.
GCTCGAACGTCAGCGCGGCCGCGGAACCGCCGCGGGTCCGCGCCCGCTCGACGGCCAGCCCGAGCACCCGCCGGTGGCCGAGATGGACGCCGTCGAACGTGCCGAGCGCGACTACCGGCCCGCGGACCCCGGCCGGCCAGTCAGCGAGGCCGAAGATGCGGCGCACGCGGCCCTCCGGGCGGGCGCGGCGGCCCCGCCGGCGGCGTACCGGCGGGCGCGCCCGCCAGGACTTTGAACGGACGGAGCACGCCCTGCTCAACACGCGCCAGCGCGACGAGCGTGCCGCGCCGGCTGCGGAGCCGCACCGGCTGGTCATCGGCGAGCGCGTGCCCGGCCTTCCACGCCGGCACCGGGTGGCCGTGCAGCACGTCGCTCACGCTCTGGTCGGACAGGTCGACCACCGGCAGGTGGCCCACCGCGTCGTCCATCGAGATGAGGGCACCGTCGAGCGCGCCCTCCGCGGCCAGCGCGGCGAGCTCCTCGAGCGTGCGCGCCTGCGCGATGTGAAACAACCCGGTGCGCGCGCGGACCATGAAGTGCGCGTATCCGCCCACGGCGAGCACGTCGCCGATGTCGGCGCAGAGCTTGCGGATGTACGCGCCCTTGCCGCAGGTGACGTGCAGCAGGAGGCGCGTCCAGTCGTGGTTGTGAGTCACGATCTCGATCGAATACACGACGATCGGCCGCGGCTGCACGTCGACGACCTCGCCGCGGCGCGCAAGCTCGTAGAGCCGGACGCCCTCGTGGTGAATGGCCGACACCATCGGCGGGACCTGCAGAATCTCACCGGTGAACCGCCGCAGCGCACCTTCCACCGCCGCGCGCCGGAGTGGTGACGCGGCCGGCGCGGGCCCGTCGGGCGGGGGCAGCACCTCGCCGTACGCGTCGCCGGTGCTGGTGCGCATGCCGAGGCGCAGCTCGACGCGGTACTCTTTGTCGACGTCCATCAGAAACTCGCTGAGTCGCGTCGCGCGCCCCAGGCACAGGACCAGCACGCCCGCGGCGCCGGGGTCGAGCGTGCCGGTGTGCCCGACCCGGCGAAGCCCGGCCAGCCGGCGGACCGTGTCGACGACGTCGTGCGACGTCATCCCCGGCGGTTTGAGGACGTTGAGGACGCCGTCCACCGGCGGGGTCAGGAGGACGCGGCGGCCGCGAGCTCGCGCCGCACCGCCTCGATCGTCGAGCGTATCGCGTCTTGGAGCGGTCCGGCGGCCGTGAAACCGGCCGCGGCCGCGTGCCCGCCGCCCCCGAACGCCTCCGCCACGACATTCGTGCGCACGCCCGCGCGACCGCGCATGCTGACCTTGATGCCCTCGGGTTCCTCCTTGAAGAGGAGCGCCACCTGGACGCCGCCGATCGCGCGCAGCGCGCCGACGATCCCTTCGGACTCCTCCATGGACGCGCCCGACGCCCGCAGCATCTCCTGCGTCACCGCGGTCCAGGCGATGCGCCCGTCGGCGGAGAGCTCGAGACGGCTGAGCGCCATGCCGAGCAGGCGCAGCGCGACCGCGGGCCGGTTTTCATACACCTGCGTGTAGACGTCCGCGGGGCTCGCGCCCGCCTCCACGAGTTCGGCCGCGATGCGCAGCGTGCGCGGCGTCACGCTCGCATACCGGAAGCTGCCCGTGTCGGTGAGGAGCGCGGTAAGCAGACAGGTGGCCGTCGGACCGTCGATCGTCGCGATGGCGCGGACGATCGGCGTGACCAGCTCGCCGACCGCGGCCGCCTCGGGCTCGTACAGGATGAGATCGCCGTAGCCGCCGTTGCTCACGTGGTGGTCGATGTTGACCCACAGCGGGACGTCGACCGCGCGCGCGGCGAGCACCCCCGCCCGGTCCGGCGTGCTGCATTCCATGAAGACGGCCGCGTCGAAGGACTCCTGCGCCGGCAGCTCCGTCACGATCTGGTCCGCGCCGGGCAGGAAGCGGTACATCTCGGGGACCCCGTCGCTGCTCGCGACGACGGCCCGCTGCCCGCGCGCGCGCAGCCCGCGCGCGAGCGCGAGCGTCGAGCCCAGGCAGTCGCCGTCCGGCGAGACGTGGTTGAGCAGCAGCACGCGCCGGCCGAGCAGCGTTTCCGCGATCCGTTGGGCCAGCGTCATTCCCCGTCTTCGCGGGACCCCCGACCGCCCGCGTCGCGCTCCTTCGTGACCTGTCGCAGCAGACGGTTGACGCGATCGCCCTGCTCGATCGATTCGTCGATGCGGAACATCACCTCAGGCGTGTAGCGCAGCCGGATGCGGTGCGCCAGCTCGGTGCGGACGAAACCCTCGGCGCTGCGCAGCCCTTCCATCGTGCGCGCCTTGGCCTCCGCGTCGCCGTACACGCTCACGAAGATCCGCGCGTGGCGCAGATCGGGACTGAGCTCGACGTCGGTGACAGAGACGAACCCGATGCGCGGATCCTTCATGTTGCGCTGCAGAATCGCGCTCGCTTCTTCCTTGAACAGCTCGCGGAGACGGGCGATGCGCGGACTCGTCATGGGCGGCGCCCCCCCTGTCTTCGCAGGACCTCCGGCCGCCTTCGCGGCCTCCTGCCCTCTCATCGCATCTCGGTACTGTAGTTCAGCAGCACCAGCTCGCCGTGACGCTCGATCTCCCGCGCGACGCCGGCCAGCACCGAGTCGGCGTGGCGGGTGTCGGTGCTGACGCAGGCCACGGCGAGGCCCGCACGCCGCCAGGAATCGTGGTGCGTCACTTCGGCCGCGGCGACGTTGAAGCGGTGATGAAGCCGGTCGATGACCGACTTGACGATCCGGCGCTTGTCCTTGATGTTCTGCGTGCCGGGAAGGCCGCACTCCACGTGCAGCACCCCTACCACCATGGCCCGCCGCGATTAGGCCGGCGCCGTCTCGACCGCGAAGACCTCGAGGACGTCGCCTTCCTTGATGTCGTTGAACCGCTCCAGCCCGATGCCGCACTCGAAGCCTTCCAAGACCTCGCGCACGTCCTCCTTGAACCGCCGCAGCGAGCCGACGACGCCCTCGTGCACCACGACGCCGTCGCGGATCACCCGCACCTTGGCACCGCGCGTGACCTTCCCGGACGTCACGTAGCAGCCCGCGATCGTCCCGACGCGGCTGATCGAGTAGACCTTGCGGACCTCGACGCGGCCCAGCACGACCTCGACGGTCTTCGGTGCGAGCATGCCGCTCGTGAGCTTCTTTACGTCGTCGAGCACCTCGTAGATGACCCGATAAAGACGGACGTCGACGTGCTCCTGCTCCGCGAGCTTCCTCGTCTGCGGCTCCGGCCGCACGTTGAACCCGACGATCAGGGCCTGGCTCGCGGCCGCCAGCATCACGTCGGACTCGCTGACGTTCCCGACCGCCGCGTGCAGGATCGTGATCAGCACCCCGGGCGTGGTGAGCCGCTCGACCGCCGGCACCAGCGCCTCGACGGAGCCCTGGACGTCTCCTTTCACGATCACCCGCAACTCCCTGCGCTCGGTGACGGTACCGGTCTCGCGCGAGATCTCCTCGACGCTGAGCTGGCGCGACCGCGCCTGCTCGACTGCTCGCCGGCGCTCGCGGCGTTCCTCGGCCACAGCTTTGGCGATGCGCTCGTTCGAGACCGCCTCGAGCAGGTCGCCGGCCTGGGGCACCTCGCTGAGACCGATGACCTCGACAGGCGTGCTCGGCCCGGCGGTGTCGGTGCGGACGCCGGCCTCGGTCTGCATCGCGCGGACGCGGCCGTAGGTCTCCCCCACGACGACGGCGTCGCCGACGTGCAGCGTGCCGTCCTGGACGAGGATCGTCGCCACAGGCCCGCGGCCCTTGTCGAGCCGCGCCTCTACGACGGTGGCCCGCGCCGGCTTCTCCGGCGTCGCCCGCAGGTCGCGCAGTTCCGCGACAAGCAGGATCATCTCGAGCAGCGTGTCGATGCCGGTGCCCTGCCGGGCCGAGACCGGGACCATGATCGTGTCGCCCCCCCAGTCCTCCGGCACGAGTCCGAGGTCCGAGAGTTGCTGCTTCACACGATCCGGGTTCGACTGCGCCAGATCGGTCTTGTTGATCGCGACCACGATCGGAACGCGCGCCGCCTTGGCGTGGTTGATCGCTTCGACCGTCTGCGGCATCACGCCGTCGTCGGCCGCGACGACCAGCACCGCGATGTCCGTGACCTGGGCCCCGCGCGCCCGCAGCGCGGTGAACGCTTCGTGGCCCGGCGTGTCGATGAAGGCGATCCTCTTGCCGCTCACTTCCCCGGTGTACGCGCCGATATGCTGCGTGATCCCGCCGAACTCCCTGGCCGCGACCGACGTCTTGCGGATCGCGTCCAACAGGCTCGTCTTGCCGTGGTCGACGTGGCCCATCACCGTGGCAATCGGCGGCCGCGGTGTGGTGCCCTTCTCCTGGGCGGTGGTGCCCGGCACCTCGAGGGTCGGCGCCACCTCCTGGACCTGCTCGACCTCGCGGGCCTTCGGTGCGTAGTTGAACGCGGCCATGACCTTCGTCGCGACTTCGAGCGGGATCATATGGTTGACGCCGGCGAGGACGCCGTTCTCGACAAGCTTCTTGACCACTTCGCCGGGCCCCACGCCCATCCGGGTTGCGAGGTCGCCGACCTGAATCGGACCGGCGAGCTCGAGATAGCGCAGCGGCTGCGGCGCGACCGGCTCCGCCGGCGGCGGGGGCGGCGGAGGAGCTTCGATCGGCTTCGCCCGCTCGACCGGCCGCGCAGGCTCCGCCGGCAGCGGCTCGAGCACGGGCGGACGCGACGGGGCGGCGGCCGTGCCCGGCTCGTACCGGGGTGTCTTCCGGACGTCGCCGAAGCGGATCGTCGGCTTCTCCTTGGGCGCGGCTGGGGCGGCGGCGGCCGGTGCCGCGGCCGGCGGAGCCTGCGCGGCCGGCCGTTCCCGACCAGGGGTCGCGGGACGCTTCGTCTCGGCCTTGCCTTCCGCCGGACGCTTCACCGCGGTGCCGCCGGCGGCGGCGGGCCGTACGACCGGGCTGCGTCCCGGCGTTTCGGCCGGCTTTCCGGCGGCCGGACGCGGCGGCGCACCGGCCGCCGCGGGGTGCGCGGGCTCAGGCGCGAGGGGCGCCGCCGGCTCCGGGCGGGGCGCGCGGAACACGCGCACGCCCTTTACGTCCGCGCCGTACTTCTCGCGGAGAAAGTCGCTCTGGCGGACCTTGTCGTCGGCGACCACGCGCGCGGGGCCGCGCGCCGGTTCGGGCGCGGAAGGGCCGGTACCGGCAGGTGGCGGCCCCGCGACGACACGGCGTACCCGTGCCACGGTCTCGTCGTCGAGGACCGACATGTGATTCCGAACCGAGACCTTGAGGGCCTCCAGCCGGTCGATGAGCTCCTTGCTGGTCAGGTTCAATTCCCTGGCCAGCTCGTGTACCTTCACCACGACCCCTCCGTTTCACTCACTGCGCGTGCTGCTCCTTAAGCGACACGCGGCGCACGACCGGCATCCTCGGCGCCGGCGGCTGGACGATCGCTTCGCGCAGCCGCTCCGCGATGTCCTCCGCGAGCGGCCGCTCCAGCGCGCCGGCGAGCCGGCCGCTGCGCACGGCTTGGTCGATGCACGCCGCGTCGGGGCAGACGTACGCGCCGCGCCCGGAGATTTTCCCGGTCGCGTCGACGCGCACCCCGCCGCCCGGCATCCTGACCACGCGCACCAGATCGCGTTTCGCGCGCACCCGCCCGCAGGCCACGCACTGCCGCTGCGGCACGCGACGAACCTTCGGCACGCGGTTAGTCTCCCGCGGCCCGTTCGCCGACGTGGTGCACCGGTTTGGTCGCCCCATCGGAACCCGCCTCCGCGGGCACCGGCTCCGGCGTCCCGCTCGGAGCGTCCGCCCCGCCCTCGACGGGCCCGGCACCGGCGGCAGCCGGGCCGGCGCCGGGCGGCGCCGCCGGTTCCTCGGCCGGAAGGTCCGCGAAGATCTTCCGCGCTTCGAGCTCCTTGATCTGGGACTCGCTCTTGATGTCAATGCGCCAGCCCGTCAGCTTGGCGGCAAGCCGGGCATTCTGTCCTTCCTTGCCGATCGCGAGCGACAGCTGATTGTCCGGGACGATGACCAGCGCGGTCTTCGTCTCCTCGGTGATCTCGACTCGGATGACCTTCGCCGGGCTCAACGCGCTCGCGACGAACGTGGCTTGGTCCGCGGACCAGGGCACAATGTCGATCTTCTCGCCGCGCAGTTCGTCCACGATCGACTGCACGCGGGTGCCCTTCGGCCCTACGCAGGCGCCGACCGCGTCTACGTTGCGGTCGCGCGAGATGACGCCGACCTTGCTCCGCGCGCCGGCTTCGCGGGCAATCGCCTTGATCTCGACGATACCCTCGTAGATCTCCGGTACCTCGAGTTCGAACAGCCGCTTGAGCAGGCCGGGGTGGGTCCGGCTGACCACGATCTGCGGCCCGCGGTTTCCTTGCTTGACCTCGACGACGTAGGCCTTCACGCGGTCGTTCTGCCGGTACCCTTCGCGCGGCACCTGCTCGGTCGGCGGCAGCACCGCCTCGATGCGGCCGAGGTCCATGTAGACGTTCCGCCGCTCCACGCGCTGCACGGTGCCGGTGACGATATCGCCCTCGCGGTCGCGGAACTCGCGGTAGACCATATCGCGCTCCGCTTCCCGGATGCGCTGTACGATCACTTGTTTCGCGGTCTGCGCGGCGATGCGCCCGAAGTCCTTGGGCGTCACCTCGACTTCGACGATGTCGTCGATCTGGCTGTCCGGGTCCCAGGACCGGGCCTCCGCGATCGGCACCTCGGTGTTGGGGTCGCTGACTTCGCCGACGATCGTCCGCACGCTGTAGACGTGCTGCTCGCCGGTCTCGCGGTCCAGCTCGACGCGGATGTTCTGCGCCGCCTGTCCGAAGTTCTTCTTGTACGCGGAGAGCAGCGCGGCCTCAATGGCCTCGACCAGCACGTCCGTGCTGAGGCCCTTCTCCTCCTCGAGTTGCCGCACCGCCCGAATCAGCTCTTGATTGTTCACCCGCCACCTCCACCGCCGATCCCGTTACGTGCGCCGCAGATCCTGGCGCAGCACCTCTTCTTCCACGACCAGGCGCGCCTGCGCGACCTCGTCCATCGCCAACCGCACCTCGCGTCCGTCCTCCAATTGTATCGACACCCGTCCGTCCACGAGCCCGAGCAGCCGGCCGCGAAACCGCCGCTGCCCGTCAACCGACGCGACCGCGGTCACCGCGACTGTGCGCCCGGCGAACCGGACAAACTCCGCCGGCCTCCGCAGCGCCCGGTCAAGCCCCGGACTCGCCACTTCGAGCGTATAGTGCGCGATCGGCAGGTCGTACAGATCTAGCTCGCGGCCGAGCGCCTCGCTGAGGCGCGCACAGTCTTCGATGCCCGCTCCGCCGACCTGCCCGTCGACGCCGGGACCCCGCTCGACCAGCACCCGAAGCACCGGATGCCGTACGTCCCCGCCCAGGTCAACGTCCACGATCTCTAGGCCCATTCGGGCCGCGATCGGCGCCGCCATCGCTTCGACCTGACCTGCCAGTTCGTGCCGCCTGCTCACGGTCAACCCCTTCGGCGCCCCCGAAGAAACGAAAGAGTGGGTGTCTTACCCACTCCTCGCAGACGCGCCGACTTGATCCCGTTACTACCGCACGCCCGTTCGCTCCGCCGACGCCACGTTTCGGCGTTCGCCCGGCACAATCCCCGCGGGCCCTGCGTGCTGCTTCACACTGCTTCGCAGATTATACCACAGCCGAGGTTGACCAACAACCGCTTGTACTGGGTGCCGCCGGGTCTTATGTGAACCTGGGCACCGCACCGGTCCGTCCCGTGGTGGGGCCCGACCGGCCGCCTAAACGCGACGCTCCGGCCCGCCCGCGATTTCCCGGGCACGCAGCCCTTCAACGGGGCGGCCGAGCAGCCGCTCCGCAGCGGCCACAAACCGTACCGTGTGGAGCAGCCGGCTGTGCCGCTCGAAGGCCGCTTCGTCCGCCCACTCCGAATGAATCGCGAACGCCGCGGGTTCTCGGACCGACTCAAACGCCTCGTAGCGCAGGCATCCCGTCTCCGCCCGCGTCGGTGTGGCCACGCGCAGGATCTCATCGCGGAACGCCGCCGCCGCACCGGCCGGCGGATCAAAACGCACCACAAAGTGAAAGGCCAAGTGGCACCTCCCGGAGGTTGGACCAGCATGCCTGCGGGGCCGGACCGCCGCGGCGTCTCGCGACCCGGACCGTGGTTCGGGCGGTGAGGATGTCGCCGACTTTGGAAATCGCCGCCGCCAACAAAGTGAAGTGCCGCTGCGGACCGAGGTCGACCGCGGCAGTGAGCCGGTCCGCGAGGCCCGGCACGCCTCCGCCGCCGTTCACCGCGAGCCCCAAGGCGCTCGCGACGAGTACGATCCCGTCGCCGGGGCCGTACGAGAATCTCGGGTTGGGAAAGTACCCGGTGATCCCGGACATCGTGCCGCCCGCTTGGTGTCCGTACATCGCGTATGCGCGCACCGATGCGGGCAGCGGATGCCGGTTGAGCTCCGTAAGCGTTGCGTTCTGCCCGTCCGGGGGAACGCTCCATGGCACACGGGCGTCCGGCCGCCAGAACGGGAACGTCGGCAGCAACTCCCGGGCCGCCGGCGTGCGCGCGAGCCCGCCCAGCGGATACCACGCGTACGCATACGCCGCGACCGCGCCCTCGCTCGGGACGCCGATGAGAAACAGCCGGTTGACGAGGCGCTCCCAGCCCGGCTCGAAGGCGATGTTCCACCTCGCCATGAGCCCGCCGAGGCTGTATCCCACGACGTTGATCCGCGCCGCGTACGCGGCGGGGAGCACGGCGGTGCGCACGTAGGCGGCGAGCGCCACGGCCGCCTCCCGCAGCGACAGCCGGCGGGACTGATACGGGAACCAGAACACGTCGGGCGAAGCCCCTTCGGCGGAGTAGCCTCGCCGTTCGAGCTCGGAGACCACCCGCGGATCGGCCGCCGTGTCGATCTCGTTCAAATAACCGGGCACGATCACGGTGGGCAGACGCACCACGATGGATCTACGCGCCGTCGCCGTCGCACCGGCCTGGCGCGCGGTGATCTCCACCGAGACCAGAAGATCGTCGTCGAGGAGCGGCACCGGCGTGAACTCCGCCACGGACACGTCGCCCGCGCGCACGCGTCCTGCCGGCAGGTCTATCGTCGCGGGCACGCGCCGCGCGATCAACGGGTGGGGCGACCGGTAGATCGTCTGCGCGCCGATCACGACCGTCCACTCGACGCTCACGGGACGATCGGGCTGCACGCCGTCCACGATGACATCGGCGCCGAGGCGGCCGGGGCCGCGCAGGTGCGGCTCCACGATGCGCACGGAGAGCGGGGCTTCTTCGTGACCCTCCGCGGCCGGCAGCAGCAGCGCGGCGGCGACGGCGCCGGCGAAGAGCATGAGCACGGCCCTCCGCACCGCGGGTCTCCGGGCTACGGATAGAGCCGGTTGAGCAGCCTCGGGAACGGGATCGTCTCGCGGACGTGCTCGATGCCGCAGATCCAGGTCACCGTGCGCTCGATCCCGATGCCGAAGCCGCTGTGCGGCACCGATCCGTACCGGCGGAGGTCCACGTACCACGCGTACTGGTCCTTGGGCAGCCGGTGCTCCTCGAGCCGCCGCTCGAGCAGCGCGGGATCGTGGATCCGCTGGCCGCCGCCGACGATCTCGCCGTAGCCTTCGGGGGCGAGCAGGTCCGCGCCCAGCACGACCTCGGGCCGGGCGGGGTCCGGCTGCATGTAGAACGCCTTGCATTGCGCCGGATAGTGCGTCACGAACAGCGGCCGGTCGAAGGCCTTCGCCAGCACCGTCTCCTCGTCACCGCCGAAATCGTCGCCCCAGGCGATCGTGTGGCCCGCGGCGCGGAGCCGCTCGACGGCGTCGTCGTAGGTGATTCGCGGAAACGGGGCGCGCACCCGCTCGAGCGGCGCCTGGTTGCGCTCAAGCACGCGAAGTTCCGCCTGGCGCCGCTCGAGCACGCGGCCCACGGTCGAGGCGACGAGGCCTTCCGCGAGCGCGATGCAGCCGTCCAGGTCGAGGTACGCCGCCTCGGGTTCCACCATCCAAAATTCGGTGAGGTGGCGCCGCGTCTTCGACTTTTCCGCGCGGAAGGCGGGGCTGAAGCAGTACACGCGGCCGAACGCCGCCGCGCCCGCCTCGCTGTAGAGCTGGCCGCTCTGCGTGAGATACGCCTGGGTCTCGAAATACGGCGTCTCGAAAAGCGTCGAGGTGCCTTCGCACGCGGCCGGCGTCAGGATGGGCGTGTCCATCCGCAGATAGCCCTGCTCGTCGAGGTAGTCGCACATCGCCCGTTCGACCTCGGCGCGGATCCGGAGAATGGCCCACTGCCGGCTGCTGCGCAGCCAGAGGTGCCGGTGGTCCATCAGAAAGTCGACGCCGTGCTCCTTCGGAGTGATGGGGTACGGCGCCGCCAGCTGCACGACCCGCACGTCGCGAAGCGACAACTCGTAGCCGCCCGGCGCCCGGCGGTCTTCGCGCACGACGCCCCGCACGACGATCGAGGACTCTTGGGTCAGCGTCCCGATCGCCGCGAACACCTCGGGCTCGACGTCGGAGCGCGCCGCCACCGCCTGGACCACGCCGGTTCCGTCGCGGACCAGCAGAAAATGGATCGCCCCGCTGCTGCGGCGGTTGTAGAGCCAGCCCTCGATTTCCACCGTCTCGCCGGCGTGGGCGGCGAGACGTTCAATCGGCACCGCGGACATGCGCACGAACTCCTCTCTTCGGGCGTTCATCGCGGACCGACCGCGGCACGCACTGCGTCGTCGAGTGCGGCGATCGCCGGGCTGTCGATCAGCGGCGGCGACGCGACAACCCGTCCCATTTGCACAACGAGGACGCGGTGCCGCCACTGCCCGGTAACCGGAAAGACGATGGCCGAGACGTTGGGAAGGCGGCGGGCGGCGACGACAAACGTCTGCGCCTTCCAGATCGTGATGTCGAGAACCTGCTCGTTGAGGCGCAACGCCGCCAGCACGCGCGGTCCGCCGTTGACGGACGCGACCGCCGGCACGTCGCCGAGGACCTGCCACATCGCGTCGAGCGCGGTGTGCGCGTGCCGCTCGTCGAGCCGCACCGAGCGCCCGAGGCCGTCGACCGTCACGAAGGCCGTGGCGGTGCTGAGGCCGGCGGGCGCCGCGGCCGCCGGGCGGTCCGGCGCGAACCACGGGACGGCCCCGGCCGCAAGCACCCACAGCACCGCCGGCAGCGCCATCATGCGTCGCATCACGGCTGCGCTACGGCGCGCCGTGCGACGAGTCCTCCGCCTGCTACAATGCGGCTGTGATTCCGTCCGCGCAGATCGCCCTCATCTTCGACATGGACAACACGGTGCTGGGATCGCACATCGACTTCGCCGCGATCCGCCGCGCGCTCGGCGCGATGCTGCGCGAAGCCGGCGCCACCGGCGAGTCCGACGACGCGCTGCGGCGGCACGCGATCGGCGAGCTGGTCGCCCGCGGCGCGGCGTACGACACGGAACGCGGGACCGCGATGGTGCCGCGGATGTGGGCGATCATCACCGCGCATGAGACGGAGGGGCTGCGGGATGCCGGGGCCCTCGACGGCGCGCCTGATGTTTTGGCCGCGCTGCGGGCGCGCGGGTACCGGCTGGCGATCCTCACCAACAACAGCCGCACGGGCGCGGAGCTCGCGCTCGAGGCGGCCGGACTCGCGCACGCCGCGGAGACTGTGGTAACCCGGGACGACGTACCGACGATGAAGCCGGCGTCGGACGGCGTCCTCGAGGCGCTGCGGCGCCTCGGCGGCGCGCCGCCCGCCGAGGCCGCGGCGGGCCGCCATGAAATCAAAACGGTGTATGTGATCGGAGATTCGTGGATCGACGGCGCCGCGGCCCGGGGCGCCGGCGCCCGGTTCATCGTCTACCGCCGCGACCTCGAGGAACTGTGGTCACGCGGCCTGCGGCCGTGGCGCGCGATCAAACACCTGGCCGAGCTGCTGGAGATCGACTTCGCCGCCGGCGGCCCCGGGCCGGGTCCGGACGCCTAGAGCCGCGCCGCCGCGGGAACGATCCGCTCGCCGACCAGGTGCACCGCGTCGAGATCATCGAGCGTGAAAAACTGTAGGTTGAAGCGGCTGATCCCCTCGGCGGTCAGCGCGCTCATCTGCTCGACGATCTCCTCGGGCGTGCCGGCCAGCCATCCCGCCTCCCGGAGTTCGTGAGGAAGCTTCGCCGGGGGCGTGGCCGCGCGGGTGACGACGTATTCCTGGACGGCGCGCGCCCGGCGCTCGAGCGCCGCGCCGTTCTCGCCGATCAGGATCCCACCCATCCATGACCGCCGAACGGACGCGGGGTCTCGTCCCACCCTCCGGCATGCCGCCTCGAGTGTCGCCGTGCGCTCGCGGACCCCGGCCGGTCTTTGTGCGCCGCCGCAGTTCCATTCGTCCGCGTAGCGCGCCGTCACCTCGAGCACCTTCGGTCCCTTGCCGCCGATAATCAGCGGGATCCGCGGGCGCTGGACCGGCTTCGGCCACGCGGTCCCGCCGTCCAGCCGGTAGTACCTTCCCTCGAAGCGGGCCGGACCGCCGGCCCACAGCGCGCGGATGACCTGGACCGCCTCGCCGAGCCGCCGAACGCGCTCGCCCACGGGCGGATACGGGACGCCGAACGCGTGATGCTCCCCGTCGTGCCAGCCCGCGCCCAGGCCGAGGTCGAGCCGCCCGCCGGACAGCACGTCGACGGCTGCCGCCTCCCGCGCCGTCATCGCCGGGTGCCGGAACGTGATCGGGCAAACGAGCGGGCCGAACCGGATCCGCCGTGTCGCGGTGGCAAGGTAGGTCAGCGACGGCCAGCAGTCGAGGCCCGGACGGTCCGCGACGCCGAAGAGCGAGAAGAGGTGATCGGACCGCCAGAGCGACTCGAAGCCGGAGCGCTCGACCGCGTCCGCGATGCGGCGCCACCGGTCCCAGGTGAGACCCTCCTGCCCCTCGATCATCAGACCGACATCTGCCACGGGCGTTACCAGAAGTGCTTGAACTTTTTTGCGAAGCGGCGCTCGAGGGCGTCCTTGTGTAGGTGGTACACCGGGCAGTTGCGGATCACGCAGACCTGCAGCGCCGTATTGCAGTACGCGGCGGGCACGCGCCAGCATTCGTGGTTGACGAAGTACGAACGGCAGACGCCCGTCCGCGACTCGGTCGGCGCCGGGCCCACGTCTTCCGTGACGAGGTCGTCCGCGGGCACCGCGGGGCCTCCGCGCACGGGAACCGGAGCCCGGTGCGCGCGCGGCGGTTTCGACTTCCTGGCCCCCGATTTGGACCTCGGCCGCTCACCGGCGCTCTCGCCGCGCCGCGGCTTCGATTTGATCCGGCCGGACAGGACGGGACGCGAGAACGCGGCCGGCAGGGTCAGCTCCAGTGGAGGCCGCGGCCCGGGGGCCGCGGCGGGCGGCGAGGACGCCTCGGCCGCCGGCTCCTCTCGCCGGGCCTCGGCGGGAGCGTCCTCGACGTGCAGACGCTCGTCTTGATGGCGGGGCGCAACGACCGTTGGCTCCGCACGGGCGGCGGCGCCCTCCGCGACGGCATCTACGGGACCGCCGTTCGGCGATGGTGCGTCGTACGCGGCGCCGCCGCTCTCCGAGGGACCGGGCCGCGGCGGGGCCGGCGCTTCGGGCTCGGGCGCCGGCGGGACGGCGGGACGCGGACGAGGTTCGCGGCCCTCGAACGCCACGAGGTCCCGCGAGGTGTCCTGGAGGAGGTCTCTAATTCCGCGCCGGAGCGCGTCTCGCTGTTTGCTCAAGGGCCATCACCTCCTTCGCGAGAGCCATGTACTCGGCGGCCCCGCGCGAGGAGGGCTGGTGGACGAACACCGGCACGCCCACCATGCTCGACTCGACCAGTTTGATGTTGAAATGGATCGCACTCGCGAACACCTTCTCGCCGAAGTAGTCGCGGATGCCGTTCAGAATCTCCTTGCCGACGCTGGTGCGCGCGTCGTACATCGTCGGCACGACGCCGGCGATCTCGACCTCATGGCCGGCCTCTTCGCGCACCGCCTTCAGCGTCCGCAGCAGCTGCCTCATCCCGAGCAGCGCGTAGTAGTGCGTTTGGATCGGGATGATCACCTCGCTGCATGCGAAGAGGGCGTTGATCGTCAAGAGACCGAGCGACGGCGGCGAATCAATGATGATGTAATCGTAGCGCTCGCGCAGCGGGGCGATCTTCTTGCGCAGGGCGTTCTCGCGGCCGATCCGCGCCGACAGTTCGAGCTCCGCGGCGGCGAGGTCGATCGATGACGGCGCGAGGTCGAGGTTCGGCACGTTCGTCGGCGCGATGATGCTCGCGAGATCGGCGGACTGGCCGTTGCCCGGCGCGTCCTCGACCAGGATGTTGTACATCGTGCGCGCGAGCGACGCCGGATCCACGCCGAGGCTGACGGTGGCGTTGGCCTGCGGATCGAGATCGATGAGGAACACCTTGCGCTTGCTGACGGCGAGGCACGCCGCGAGGTTTACGGCGGTCGTCGTCTTCCCGCATCCGCCCTTTTGATTGACGAGGGCGATGACGCGGGCCGTGGTCGTGCCGTCTGCGCCCAGGTCCCCGTCCTCCGTGCCGGTGCCGCCAAGCGGGCCCGATGCCGCCGGGCCCGGCCCCTGCCGGTCGCACGCATGTTCGCCGCGGCTCAAGGTTCTCCTTTGCCCCCCGCGAGCAGGCCGTCGATAAAGACGAGCGCCTCCTCGCGCGTGCGCACCCGACCTTCCAGCCGGGCGTCGTCCACGGCCTCGAGGATCTCCGCGATGCGCGGTCCCGCCGGCACCCCGCGCGCCAGCACGTCGTGTCCCGACACGAAGCGCTCCGGCATGGGCGCGGTCGCCGCGGTCCGTCCGGCCTCTTCGCGGGCCCACTCGTACAGCGACAGGTCCCCGTGGCTCGCCGCGCAGTCGGCGCGGTGGAGTTCGAGCAGATCCGGGAAGATCTCGTCCGTGAGCAGCCGCCGGCGCTTCGCCTCGCGCATCTGCGGCAGGTCCTTGAACACCATGTGGCGGCCGACCAGGGCCGCGACGCGATCCGTGTCCCGGCGCGGAAAGCGCAGGCGCTCCATCACCGCTCGGGCGACCTCTACGCCGCGCTCGTCGTGCCGGCTGAAGCGGATCCTATCGGGAGCATACTCGAGCGTCTCCGGCTTTCCGGCGTCGTGGAGGAGCGCCGCCATCGCCAGCGCCGCGGAGGGCTCGTGAAGGGCGGCGACGGTGCGCCTGGTGTGCTCGAACACGTCGCCCTCGGGATGGAAATTGGGCGGCTGCGGGACCCCGATCTCCCTCGCGATCTCCGGCAGCACGGCTTCGAGGAGACCCGTGTCCCGCAGCAGCGCGAGCGCGCGTCCGGGATCGTGGCCGATCAGCATGCGCACGAGCTCGTCCCGGACGCGCTCGGCGCTCACGGCGAGCACGTCGCCGGCCCGCCGGCGAATCGCCTCGAACGTCTCCGGGGCGATCGTGAAGTCGAGCTCGGTGGCCAGGCGCACCGCGCGCAGCATGCGCAGCCGGTCCTCCTCGAACCGCACCGCCGGGTCGCCGATCGCCCGCACGACCCGCGCCTCGAGGTCGGCGCGGCCGCCGACAAAGTCGAGCACGGTGGCCGCGGCGGGATCGTAGAAGAGACCGTTGATGGTGAAGTCGCGGCGGCGCGCGTCCTCGCGTGGATCCGCGTACCGCACCGACGACGGATGCCGGCCGTCGAGATACGGCCCCTCGGTCCGGAACGTGGCGACCTCGTAGTCGCCGTCAACTCCGAGAACGCGCATCACGCCGAACGCCGCGCCCACATCGATCGTCCGCGGAAACAGCCGCGCGATCTCCTCGGGGCGCGCGGCGGTGGCGATGTCGTAGTCGGCGGCGGGCCGGCGCAGCAGCCGGTCCCGGACGCAGCCGCCGGCCAGGTAGCTCTCGAAACCGGCATCCCGAAGGTGCGCCACGATCGCCGCGGCCGACGCGAACGTGGCCACCGCGATCAGGCGGGCGGGGTCACGAATCTTCGGGGGACGGGCGGCGGTCGGTGACCAGCGCGCGCAGCCGCGCGAGCGCCTCGCGGAGGATCCGGGAGACGTGCATCTGCGAGATACCGAGCCGGCGCGCGATCTCGGCCTGCGAGAGATCGTCGAAGAAGCGCATCCGGATGATCTGCTGGGCCCGCTCGGGAAGCCGCGCAAGGGCCCAGTCCAGGGTGGCACGGTCCTCCAGCCGTTCGAGGGCTTCGTCCTCGTCCCCCACCGACTCGAGCAGCGAAACGCTGTGCTCTTCGTCGCCGTCGCTGGTTTCCGCGTCGAGCGACACCAGGCTGTAGGCGCGGCCGACCTCGAGCGCGGAGATAACGTCTTCGAAGTCGACCCCGGTGAACTGCGCGATCTCCGGAATCGTCGGCGAGCGGCCGAGCCGTTGGGAGAGATCTTCGATCGCGCGCATCAGCGTATAGTTGAGCTCGCGGAGACGCCGCGGCACGCGGATCGCCCACAGCTTGTCGCGGAAGTGGCGCTTGATCTCGCCGACGATCGTCGGCGTGGCGTACGTGGTGAACTCGATGCCCCGGGTCGGATCGTAGCGGTCGATCGCTTTCAGGAGGCCGATCTGGGCGACCTGAATGATATCGTCGAGCGGCTCGCCGCGGTCCGCGAACTTGCGCGCGAGATAGATCGCCAGGCTCTCGTGCGCGAGCGTCAGCTCCTCGCGGATCTCGGGGCTGCGGGCGTCCTGGAACCTTTGGAAGAGGGCCCGGACCTGTTCCTTGTCCAGGAGCCGGCGGCCCTTGCGGCGCGTTGCCAACGGCGCTAGCCCTGGCGGCGCTTCAGGAGCCGCAGTTCGGTTAGGCCGGAGGCGTTGTCGTGATGCGCGTCGACCTCGTCGACGAGACACTGCATGAGGAACATGCCGAGGCGGCTCTCGTCGATCGGCTCGCCTCCCTGCGGCGTGCCCGCCCCGTCCCTCGCCCAGGCCGGCGCCGGCACCCGCGCGGACACGAGCACTTCGATCGACCCCGGCGCGAGCACAAACGCGGTAGTGAGCGGCCTGGTCGCGTCCGGCCCGGCCACGATCAGCGCCGTGCAGGCCTCGCCGACCGCGATCTTGAGGTCCTCGATCTCGTCGTAGGTGAACCCCTGCCGCGCCGCGACGGTGGCCGCGGTCAGCCGGGCCACGCTGACGAATTCCGGCCGTACCGGAATGGCGATCTCGACGCGTTCCTGACCTTCGCGCGTCTGCCCCAAGGGCGCCACGTCAATTCTCCGGCTCGCCAAAGTGGGTGCGCTCCTCCATCGTGCCGCCCGCGGTGTCGTGTCCGGCGTCGAACGCGCGGCGCAACCGGTCCGCCCGCTCCTCAAACGCGGAGCGACCGCGCGCCACCACGTCGTCCGCCGCGTCCCGCGCCCGGGACACGAACTCGTCGGCGCCCGCGCGCACGCGGTCGGCGAAGTCTCCGGCTGCGCGGCGCGCCTGGTCGGCGACGTCGTCGGCCGTGGTCTTGGCGCGGTCACGGATTCGCTCGCCCTCGCGGCGGATGCGGTCGCGCGTCTCGCCGCCGGCCTGAGGTGCGAACAGCAGTCCGAGCGCCAGTCCGATCATCCCGCCAATGAATATTCCGACAGCGAAGTCACGGCGTTCGGTCATGCATCCTCCTCCTTTCGCGTCGAGGCCATAGGTACTGTATACCCTCCCGTAGGACACCCAGTAACCCGGCAGCGTTGGCGACCGGCGGCCCGAGTACATCTGCCGCCACGAAGCGCGTCGCCGCGCCGGCCAGTTCCATCACGCGCGCCGTCGCCGCCGTCAACCGGTTCATCCGTTCGATCGTCTGGGCGAAGCCGCCCATCGCGTCCATCGTGCGCTCCGCCTTGGCCGTTGCCGCGCGCAGCTCCGAGATGAGCGCCGGCAGCGTGCTCTCCACCTGTCCGAGCACCGACTCCGCCCGCGCCGCCGTCCGCCTGACCTGTGCGAGCACGGGCAGCGAGACGACAACCGCGGCGACCGATGCCACGGCGATCACAGCCAGGCTGAGGTCAGCGACCGACGGCATACCCGCCGTCTCCGCCCCCGCCGTCCATCCGGACCTCGTCGATCACCGCGCCGCCGAGCACGAGGTCGCCGTCGTAAAAGGCAATCGCCTGTCCGGGCGCGGCCGCGCGGGGCGGCTCCGGAAACGTCACGCGCACCCGGTCGCCGGCGGGCTCCAGCAGGGCCGGGACGTCGGCGCCGCCGTGCCGGAGACGCGCCGTGACGGCGCGACGGCCGTGCAGGCCGTCCAGGGCGATCCAGTTCGCGTCGGCCGCGACGAGTTCCCGGCAACGCAGCGCCTCCGCGCCGCCGACGTGGAGCGCGTTGCGCGCCTGGTCGATCTCGACGACGTACCGCGCGCCGCCCGTCGACGCGCCGAGACCCCGGCGCTGCCCCAGCGTGTACCGCGCGACACCGCGGTGCTCACCGACCTGTCGGCCGTCGCGGTCGTAGATCGGGCCCGGCCGCAGCGCGTGCGGGGCGTAGCGGGCCACGACCGCGCCGTGGTCGCCGCGCGGCACGAAGCAGATCTCCTGGCTGTCGGGCTTTTCGGCGACGCCGAGGCCGTGCCGGCGGGCGATCGCCCGGATCTCCCGCTTCGCGTACGTCCCGACTGGGAAGAGCGCGTGCGCCAGCCGGCCCCGCGCGACGCCCGCGAGCACGTACGACTGGTCCTTGTGCCGGTCGACCGCGCGCAGCAGGCGGACGGCGGCGCCCGGGCCGTGCTCGATCCGCGCGTAGTGGCCGGTGGCAAGCCGCTCCATGCCGAGCGCGCGGACCCGATCGAGCAGCAACGCGAACTTGATCGCGCGGTTGCAGGCGATGCAGGGATTGGGCGTACGGCCGCGCGCATACTCGCCGGCGAACTCGCGGATCACGGCGTGCTCGAAGGGCTCGCGCAGGTTGAGCACGTAGTGCGGGATGCCGAGGGTACGCGCCACCGCTCGGGCATCGTCGATCGCGCCTAGCCCGCAACAGCCGGGTCCGTCGTCGGCCGGCGGCACCCACTCCGGCCACAGGTTCATCGTAAAGCCCACGACTTCGTGTCCCGCCTCGACGAGCAGGGCCGCCGCCACGGAACTGTCGACCCCCCCGCTCATCGCGACCGCGACGCGCGCCACGCCCTACTCCCCGCTGTACCGCTTCACGCCGGCCCACCAGGTCCGCAGGCGGCGGCGGATCTCGTGCTCGTGCCCGGCGTCGGCCGGCTCGTAGTACACGCGGCCTTTGACATTGTCCGGCGCATATTGCTGCGGCACGAAGGCGCCCGGACGGTCGTGCGGGTAGACGTAGCCCTCGCCGCGTCCGAGCCCGCGGGCGCCGCGGGTCGAGGCGTCGCGCAGCGCCCGCGGCACGGGCTGCGCTTCTTCGCGCTCGACGTCCTGAGCCGCAGCGGAGATCGCACGGATCACGGCGTTGCTCTTCGGCGCCGTGGCGATGTAGACGGCCGCCTCGGTCATCGGAATGCGCGCCTCCGGCAAACCGACCAGCTCGACCGCCTGCGCCGCCGCGACGGCGACGAGCAGCGCCTGCGGGTCCGCGAGACCCACATCCTCGGCGGCGTGAACGACCATGCGCCGCGCGATGAAACGGGGGTCCTCGCCGCCGGCGAGCATCCGCGCGAGCCAGTACACCGCGGCATCCGGATCGCCGCCGCGCATGCTCTTGATGAACGCCGAAATCACATCGTAGTGCTGGTCGCCGCCGCGGTCGTACGGCACGAGCCGGCGCTGCGCGGCTTCCTCGGCTTCGGGCAACCCGACGCGGCGCAGGCCGCCGGCGTCCGGCGGCGCGGTCATGGCCGCCAGCTCCAGCATGTTGAGCGCCGCGCGCGCGTCACCGTTCGCCGCGCGCGCCAGATGCGACAGCGCCTCCGGCGACGCCTCGACGCGCCGATCGACGAGCCCCCGCGCATCCGTGACGGCGCGCCGGAGGATCGTCTCGAGATCGGCGAGCGGCAGCGGTTCGAGGGCGAATACGCGCGACCGGGAGACGAGCGTCGGCGTCACGTCGATGAACGGATTGCCGGTCGTCGCGCCGATCAAGATGACGGTGCCGTCCTCGACGTGCGGCAGCAGCACGTCCTGCTGCGCCTTGTTGAACCGGTGGATCTCGTCCACGAACAGAATGGTCCGCACCCCGTGCAGCGCGCGCCGCTCCCGCGCCTCGTCGGTCACGCGCCGGATGTCGGCGACGCCGGCGGTGACCGCGTTCACCGGCTCGAAATGGGCGCGGGTGGCCGCGGCGATGACCCGCGCCAGCGAGGTCTTGCCCGTGCCCGGCGGCCCGTAGAGAATCGCCGAGGTCAGGGTGTCCGTTTCGATCGCGCG
>DASSJF010000086.1 GCA_035691305.1 bacterium | reverse complement strand
TGTCGCGTGGATGACTGGGGCACCGGATGTCCGATTGTGTCGGCCGGCCGGCCTGGTCCCCCCTGGGCCTCGCTTCTGGCTGCCGCAAGTTACGAACATTATACAACTGGAAGATGCGGAGTCAATATGCGAATCGCGCAGCGGCGCTTTTTCTTGATCGAGGTCCACGCGGCGCGGGACGAGCAACTACTCTCATCCGGCTCGCCGCGCCGCCTCGTACAGGAGCAGCGCGGCCGCGACCGAGACGTTGAGCGAGCGCACCTGTCCGCGCAGCGGGATGTGGACGAGCCGGTCGCACCGCTCGCGCACGAGTCGGTGCAGGCCGCGCCCCTCGGCGCCGACGACGAGCGCGATCGGCGGCCCGAGCGCGCCGCCGTCGTACCGCTCGGGCGCTTCGGGATCCGCGCCGACGACCCAGACGCCCGCCCGCTTCAGCTCCTCGAGCGCGGCCGCGAGGTTGCCGACTCCGGCGACCGCGAGATGCGCCGTCGCGCCCGCCGAGGCCCGCGCCACCGCCGGTGTAAGCCCCGCGGCGCGCCGCCTCGGGATCACCACGCCGTGCGCGCCCGCCGCGTCGGCGGTGCGGATCACCGCGCCGAGATTGTGCGGGTCTTCGATCCCGTCGAGAACGATGAGAAACGGCCGCTGACCGCGGCGCCGGGCGACCTCCAGCACGTCGTCGAGATCGACGAGCGGCTGGACCGCCGCTGTCGCGGCGACCCCCTGGTGCGGCAGGCCCTCCGCGAGAACGTCGAGGCGCCGCGGATCGACGGTCTGCACGGGCACACCGCGGCGGCGGGCGGTCTCGAGGATCTCCTTCAGCGGCCCCGCCCCGTGCGCCGTCCGCGACACCAAGACGCGCGAGACCGGGCGCCCGGCGCGAAGAGCTTCGAGCACCGCGTGGCGTCCGACGAGCGCCGGCTGCCCGCCGGAGTCGGGCCCTGCCGCCGGCGCGCGTCGCCCCGAGGGCGCGCCGGGCTTTGATCTCATCGGTGCGCGGCGCGCGGCCGGCGCGCCGTTCGCAGAAGGCGGTCCGCCGGCGTTATCGGACGCGCCACTTGAAGCCGCTGGGGGTATCCTCGAGCAGGACGCCGAGCGGCGAGAGCTCGCTGCGCACGCGGTCGGCGGTGGTCCAGTCCTTCCGCCGGCGCGCTTCGACTCTCCCGCGCGCGATGTAGGCGACCAAGGCGGAACCGGCCTCCGCCGGCGCTCCGGCGTCGGGGCGCTCCTCCGGCTTGAACAGATCCGGATATTCCTCGGACAGGCGCCGCGCGAGCTCCGCCAGCGCGGCGGTCTGCGCCGGGGTGAGGGCGGTGACGAGCCGCAGCCCGAGCAGCCCCGACAGCTCCCGCAGCGTGCCGAGCGTCTCCCGCACCGTACGGGCGGCGTCGGAGGACAGACGCGCACGCCGCCGCACGGCCGCATCCGTGACCCGGTTGATCGCCGTGGCGAGATCGAAGAGCGCCGCCAGCGCCGCGGGCGTGCCGAAATCGTCGTCCATCGCGGTCTCGAAGGCCATCCGCGCCGCGGGACCCGCCTCCGCCAGCGCGCCGAGCACCGCCGTCACCTCGGGCGCATCCGGACCCGCCGCGGCGTCCGCCGCGAGCAGATCCTCCGCGTTCTCGCGGGCCGTGCGCAGCCGCTCCGCGCCCGCGGCCGCGGCGGCCAGCGCCTCGTCTGTCCAGGTGAGCGGGCTGCGGTAGTGCGACGATAGAATAAACACCCGGAGCGTGTCCGCGTGGTAGCGGTCCAGCGCTTCGTGAATCGTGATGATTCCGCCGAGGTGCCGCGTCATCTTCTCCGGCCCGCCCGTGAGACGCAGCAAGCCGTGGTGCGTCCAGTAACGGACGAACGGCAAGCCCGTGTAACCCTCGGACTGCGCGATCTCGTTCTCGTGGTGAGGGAACACGAGGTCCTGGCCTCCGCCGTGGATATCGAGTTGGGGCCCGAGGTATTCCATCGACATCGCGGTGCATTCGATATGCCAGCCGGGACGGCCGCGGCCCCACGGGCTGTCCCACGCGGGCTCGCCCGGCTTCGCAGCCTTCCACAACACGAAGTCCATCGGATGTTCTTTGCGGGCGTCCACGTCGACGCGGGCTCCGGCCATCATCTCGTCGAGCGAGCGCCTCGAGAGCTTGCCGTACCCCGGAAAGGCCGTGACCCGGAAGAACACATCGCCGCCCGCGGCATAGGCCAGGCCGCGGGACGCGAGGACCCGGATGATCTCGATCATCTTGGGGATGACCTGCGTCGCGCGCGGATATCCGTCGGCGTGCTGCACCCCGAGAGCGTCCATTTCGGCGAGGAACCGTGCGATGTACCGCTCGGCGAGTGTTTCGGTCGTGGTGCCCTCGACCGCCGCGGTTTCGATAATCCGGTCCTCGATATCCGTGAAGTTCTGGATGTAGCGGACCCGGTAGCCGCGGTACGCGAGGTAGCGGCGCATCACGTCGAACACCACGTACGACATCGCGTGTCCGACATGCGAAGGACCGTACACGTTCGGGCCGCAGACGTACATCCGGACCTCGCCCGGGTGCACGGTCTCCAACGGCTCCTTGCGCCGCGTGAGGGTACTGTACACCTTGAGCGCGGAGGCGCTCCTCATGCCCGGGGCTCCGGCCGTCTGCGCGGGCGAGCTCAACTGGCTCCGGCTCCCGTCGGCCAGATCCACTGGCGCGGGTCGGATGGCAGCCGCCGCACGGAGACGAGGCGGATCGTTGCCACGAGGTCCCAGCGCCAGCGGCTTCGCAGGGTCCACGAATCCATTTCGAGCGTCCGGCGCAGCTCGTAGACGTGACCGCGCCCGCCCAGCACCCGGATGTGCATCGCGTCGCGCTCGAAGCGACGGCCGAACAACCGGACCACCCGGTGAAACTCCGAACCCCGCCAGAAGCCCGCCGGCCTCGACGCGGGCTTGCCGAGCGTCGGTTCGACCGTCACCGGCTCTTCGCAGACGGACTCCTCGATCAGGATCGGCAGCAGGTTGCGCCGCGGCCGGACATAGCGGCCGTCGATCCAACGGCCGGGACCCTCGCGTCCCTTCGGCGGCGACGGCCGGCGCGCGCCGCGCTTCATGGCGTCACGGACCGCGGAGCAACGGGCTCGAGGCTCGCGACCGCCTGCGCCGCGATGCCCTCCTCGCGACCGATTGCGCCCATCCCCTCGAGCGTCGTGGCCTTGATGCTGATCCGTGACGGGTCCGTGCCGAGCGCCGCCGCCAAGCCCCGGCGCATCGCGTCGGCGTGAGGCGCAAGACGCGGCGCCTCGGCCATCACCACCACGTCCACGTGCCCGGCCCGCCAGCCGTGCTCGGCGAGCAGCTCCCGGACGCGGCCGAGAAGCCGCATGCTGTCGGCCCCGCGGTACGCCGGATCGGTCGGCGGAAAGAGGGTACCGATATCGCCCCGGCCGGCCGCGCCGAGCAGCGCGTCCATGACCGCGTGGACGACGACGTCGGCATCCGAGTGTCCGTCGAGGCCCCGCGGCGAGGGAATAGTCACGCCGCCCAGGACGAGCGCCCGGCCCGGCACGAAGCGGTGGGCGTCGAAGCCGAGGCCGATCCGCGGGACGGCCGGTGCGGGTTCGTCCCGCCGCAGCAACGCCTCCGCGAGGGCCAGATCGTCCGGCACCGTCACCTTCAGGTTGGTCGGCGCGCCCGGCACGAGCCGCACCGGCCGTCCCAACCGCTCGACCAGCGCCGCGTCGTCGGTGCCGCGGAAGCCCGCGCACTCCGCGTCGCGGTGGGCGGTCTCGAGCAGCGTCCGTTCGAAGGCCTGCGGCGTCTGCATCCGGAAGAGCCCGGCGCGATCCACCGTCGCCCGCAGCCACGTCTCGTCGCCGCGCCGCATCGTTTCGTCGACCGGCACGGCGGCCGCGGCCGCGCCGTCCCGGGCGGCCGCGGCCGCCACCGCGTCGATCAGCCGAACCGGAACGAGCGGGCGCGCCCCGTCGTGAACCACCACGATCGAGGGACCGGCCGGGAGCGCCTCCAGCGCGAGGGCCACCGACGCCTGTCTGTCCGATCCTCCCGGCACCACGCCGGCGAGCTTCCGGCCCGCCGCGCGGCGGGCGGCGGCGGCCACCGGCTCGAGGGCGTCGGGCGGCGCCGCCACGACGATGGTCTCAATCGTCGACGCGGCTTCCAGCGCCGCGAGCGCGTACTCGACCAGCGGACGCCCGCGCAGCGGAACGAGGGCCTTCGGTCCGCCCCCGCCAAACCGCTCTCCCCGGCCGGCCGCGGGCACTACCGCCGCGGCCACGGCTGCGGCGCCGTCTACCGAAAACGGGTTCACCGCGGCGCGCCGTCCCGCTCGAAGACCTTGGGCCGCGCGAAGATCATGCGCCCCGCGACGGTCTGCAGCACGCTCGTGACAACGGTGGGCAGGGTTTGGCCGATGTGCTTCTTACCCCCCTCGACGACGATCATCGTGCCGTCCTCGAGGTAGCCGACGCCTTGCCCCGCTTCCTTGCCGTCCTTGATCAGGTGCACGGTCAGGTCCTCGCCGGGCAGCATCACCGGCTTGATCGCGTTTGCGAGCTCGTTCACGTTGAGCACGCGGATGTCCTGGAGGCCGGCAACCCGGTTCAGGTTGTAGTCCGTCGTGACGATCACCGCGCTGAGCGAACCGGCGAGGCGGACGAGCTGCGCATCGACGGCTTCGCCGAATCCGGGCACGTCGTCGTAGATCTGCAGCACGCGCAGCTCGCGCTGCAGCGTATCGAGCACGTCGAGCCCGCGGCGCCCGCGGTTGCGGCGCAGCGCGTCGCCGGAATCGGCGATGTGCTGCAGCTCGACAAGCACGCCGCGCGGCACGAGCAGCGGCCCTTCGAGGAACCCCGTGCGGCAGATGTCGGCGATGCGCCCGTCGATGATCGCGCTCGTGTCGAGGAGCTTCGGCCATCCGCCGGCCGGCCGCCGCCGCGCGCCGGGCTCATGCGCCCCGGGCCGCGGCCGCAGACTCTGGCGCTCCCGGCCGATCCACTCCGCCAACCGGGTGAACGCCGCGAGCGCGTCCCCGCGGCGCTGAATGCCGAGATGCAGGCCGAGGTAGCCGAACCCGAGCACGGCCGCGATCGGAATGATGTACGCACCGATGATCGGCACGCGCTGCAGCGGAATGCTGACGAGAAACGCCGCGAAGAGCCCCGCGAGTAGCCCGACCGCGCCCGACACGACGTCGCGCAGCGGCACTTCGCCCAGCCGGCGCAACGCCCAGCCCATCGACGAGACGAACCACCCCGCGGCCGGACGCGACACGGCCGCGCCAAGGAGCGCCCCGAGCGCAATCCCGGCGGCCAGCGTGCCGAGGCGCGCCGCCTCCCCGCCCCCGCGCACCAGCTCGAAGCGGACGGCATCGGCGATCTGATACCCGATCACAGCGCCCAGCACAAGACCGACACCGCGAATCAGCCGGCGCATCTCGACCACATCATAGCATGTTCGCGGCGCGAGCCGTCCCGCGGGCATGCGGACGCGAGGGATTCCGGCGCCGCAATTTCTTGACACTCGCGCAACGCCCCGCCTATAATGACACCTGCGTTCCAGCCCTTGGGGGGTGCGCCGTTCATGAAAGAAGCGAGCCCGTCGTTTCAGGCGCAGGTCGACGAGTATCTGGTGCGCCACCGAAGCGTTCTTGATGTGCTGACGAAGCTCCAGGAATCCGCCGCTCGTGTCAACCGCGCGATCGCCAAGGCCGTGACGACCTGCGGCTGCATCTCCGTCGCGGCGAGCAAGCAGCAGTTCCCGGCCGATGTCGGACTCTCCGAAATCCGCCGGTACGTGCAGAGCCACCTCGACGGCCGGCTGTGCGAGCGCTGCACGGAGGCCGTGGAGAGCGAAATCGGGTCGGAGCTATTCTATATCGCGGCGCTGTGCAACCTGCTCGACCTCGACCTCGAGGCGATCCGCAAGAAGGAGCACAGCCGCATCAAGACCCTCGGCATCTTCAACCTGAAGTGACGGCCCGTTGACGTCGCCGCCCCCGGCGGCGAAACAACGACGGCGAGCCCGGCGGCGCTGCCGCCGGGCTCGCCGTTCTTGTGGGCTCGCAGACGGCGGCCGCGCTACGTGACGAGGCGCTCGAGGGCCCCCGCGACGTCGTCGACGCCGGTGATCTCCAGACCGGCCGGCGTCTCGTCCAGACCGGGAAGGTTCGCGCGGGGAGCGACGACTCGCCGGAAACCGAGCTTCGCGGCTTCCGCGATGCGGCGGTCGATCTGGCTCACCGCGCGCACCTCGCCGCCGAGACCGACCTCCCCGACGGCGACCGCGGCCGCGTCCACCGGACGGTCTCGGTGGCTGCTTGCCACGGCGAGCGCGACACCGAGGTCCGCGGCCGGCTCGTCGACGCTCACGCCGCCGGCGACGCTCACGTAGACGTCGTGAGCCGACAGGTGCAGCCCCGTGCGCTTCTCCAGCACGGCGAGGAGCAGCAGCAGCCGGTTGTAGTCGATGCCCGCGGCCGTACGCCGCGGCATGCCGAACGGCGTGCGCGTCACGAGGGCCTGCACCTCGAGGAGCAGCGGCCGCGTGCCCTCCACCGCGCAAACGACCGCCGATCCCGACGCACCCTCCGGCCGCTCCGCCAGGAACAGCGCGGACGGGTCGGCCACCTCGGTGAGGCCGCGCCCGCTCATCGCAAAGACGCCGATCTCGTTCGTCGAGCCGAAGCGGTTCTTCGTCGCCCGCAGCACCCGGTATGCGTGGTGCCGCTCGCCTTCGAAATACAGCACGGTATCCACCATATGTTCGAGGACGCGGGGGCCCGCGATCGCGCCCTCCTTCGTCACGTGGCCGATGACCAGCACGGCGGGCCCGCCGTCGGTCTTCGCGACGCGGAGCAGGTCGCCTGTGCACTCACGGATCTGCGCCACGCTGCCGGGCGCGGCCGTGACGTCCGCGCGGTACACGGTCTGAATCGAGTCGACGACCACGAGCGACGGCCGGACCCTGTCGATCTGGGAGACGATCTGATCGAGATCGGTCTCTGCGAGGACGAGCAGGTTGGGCGCGTCCACGCCGAGGCGCGAGGCGCGCATCTTCGTCTGGCGGACAGACTCCTCACCGGAAACGTAGAGGACGGGACGCCGGTCCCCCGCCGCGCCCGACGCGCGGGCCATGTGATGCGCGGCGGCGAGGGCGAGCGTGGACTTGCCGACGCCGGGATCCCCGCCGACCAGGATGAGCGAGCCGGGGACGACGCCGCCGCCCAGCACCCGATCGACCTCCGGCAGTCCGGTCCCCCGGCGCACCGCCTCGTCGAGCGCCACGTCCGCGATGGGCACCGCCTCCACCGCCCCGGCGCCGCGTCCGCCCTCAGCCGCGCCCGGCTCGCGCACGGGCCGCCGGCCGGCGGCCGGCGGCCCGACGCGTTCTTCCACAAGACTGTTCCAGGCGCCGCAGCCGGGACAACGGCCCAACCACTTGCTCGACTCGTAGCCGCACTCCTGGCAGACGAATACGGTCCGCGGCTCAGCGCCGCCTAAACGTGTGGCCTTCGGCATTCGAAGCCGCCCCTTCGAGAGACTACGCGACGGCCCGGGCACCGAGCCCGGGCCGTCGCGTTCCACCGCTCCGCAGCCGTCGCCGGGACCGGCCGCCGGCTCCTACGAAGTCTGCGTCACGGGCTCGCGCTTCTTCTCGAAGACGAGCTCGTTGTCATGCGCGTCGATGATGATCTCGTCGCCGGTGCTGAACCGCCCGCGCAGCATGGCGTCCGAGAGCGGGTCTTCCACGAGCCGCTGGATCGCGCGCCGCAGCGGCCGCGCCCCGTACTGGGGGTCGAAGCCTTCTTTGGCGAGCACCTCGCGCGCCATCGGCGTGATCGTGAGCCCCATGCCCTGACCCCGGATTTCCCGCCGGACGCGGTCCATCAGGATGTCCACGATCGCCGCGATCTGCTCGCGGGACAGCGGCCGGAACACGATGATCTCGTCCACGCGATTGAGGAACTCGGGCCGGAACGTGCGCCGCAGCTCCTCCATCACGTGCGCCTTCATCTTATCGTACTGGCGCTGCTGGTCGAGCTCGACGTCCGCCGTGCCGCGGAAGCCGAGGCCCTGGCCTTCGCGCTGAATCTGCGGCGCCCCGACGTTGCTCGTCATGATAACGACGCAGTTCTTGAAGTCGACCGTGCGGCCCTGAGCGTCGGTCAGGCGCCCGTCCTCCAGGATCTGCAGCAGGACGTTGAAGATCTCGGGATGCGCCTTCTCGATCTCGTCGAGCAGCACGACCGAGTACGGCCTGCGGCGCACCTGCTCGGTGAGCTGGCCGCCCTCTTCGTACCCGACGTAGCCCGGAGGCGCGCCGACGAGCCGGGACACCGTGTGCCGCTCGGTGTACTCGGACATGTCGATCCGCACGACCGCGTTCTCGTCCCCGAAGAGAAACTCCGCGAGCGCGAGCGTCAGCTCGGTCTTGCCGACGCCCGTCGGGCCGAGGAAGATGAACGATCCGATGGGGCGCCGGGCGTCCTTCAGCCCGGCGCGGGCCCGCCGCACCGCCCGTGAGACCGCGGTAACCGCCTCCTCCTGGCCCACGATCCGCTTGTGGATCTGGTCCTCCATCTTGAGGAGCTTTTCCGTCTCCTCTTCGACGAGGCGGGTCACCGGGATGCCGGTCCAGCTCGACACGATGTCGGCGATGTCGTCGGCCGTCACCGTCGTGATGTCCCGGCCTTTGTCGGTCTTCCACGAGCTCTCCAGCTCTTCGAGTTTTTGCCGGAGCACCTTTTCCTTGTCACGCAGGCCCGCGGCTTTCTCGAAGTCCTGGTTCTTGATCGCCTCTTCCTTTTCGCGGCGCGCCCGGTCGGCCTTTTCCATCGCCTGCCGCACTTCTTGCGGCAGGAAGCTGGCCTGCAGGCGGATCTTGCTCGCCGCCTCGTCCATCAGATCGATCGCCTTGTCCGGCAGGAACCGGTCGGAGATGTACTTGTCCGCGAGTTGCGCCGCCGCGACCAGGGCGTCGTCCCCAATCTTGACGCCGTGGTGGGCCTCGTACCGCTCCCTGAGGCCCCGCAAAATCTCGACCGTCTGCTCCACGTTCGGCTCGGCGACGAGGATCGGCGCGAACCGCCGCTCGAGGGCGGCGTCGCGCTCGACGTACTTGCGATACTCGTCGAGGGTCGTCGCGCCGATGCACTGCAGCTCGCCCCGCGACAGCGACGGCTTGAGAATGTTGCTGGCGTCGATCGCGCCTTCGGCCGCGCCGGCGCCGACGAGGGTGTGGAGCTCGTCGACGAAGAGGATGACCTCGCCCTGCGCCTTGCGGATCTCTTCCATGACCTTTTTCATCCGCTCTTCGAACTCGCCGCGGTACTTGGTGCCCGCGACGAGGGCGGCGAGGTCGAGCTGCACGACGCGCTTGGTCCGCAGCACCTCCGGCACGTCCCCGCGCACGATCCGCTGGGCCAAGCCCTCGGTGATGGCCGTCTTGCCGACGCCCGGCTCGCCGATGAGCGCCGGGTTGTTCTTGGTCCGCCGCGAGAGAACCTGAATCACGCGCTCGATCTCGCGCTCCCGACCGATCACCGGGTCGAGCTTGTTCTCGCGCGCGAGTTTGGTGAGATCGCGGCCGAATTCGTCGAGGGTCGGGGTCTTGCTGGCCTGCTTGGTGTAGGAGGCAGTCCCTTCCTCGCCGAGCAGGTACACGACCTGGGAGCGGACCCGCTCGAGGTCGGCCCCCATCGCCTCGAGCACGCGCGCGGCGACGCCTTCGCCCTCACGGATCAACCCGAGGAGCAGGTGCTCCGTACCGATGTAGTTGTGGCCGAGCCGGCGCGCCTCGTCCAACGCCAGCTCGAGGACCTTCTTGGCCCGCGGGGTAAACGCGACTTCCTCGTACGGCGTGCGCTCGCCGCGGCCGATCGCGCTCTCGATCTCGGCGCGGACGCGCTCGGGGTTGATGTTGAGCGACTCGAGAACCTTGCTGGCTACGCCTTCGCCCTCGCGGATGATGCCGAGGAGGATGTGCTCGGTGCCAACCGCGCTGTGATTGAGCCGCTTGGCCTCTTCCTGCGCCAGGATGATGACGCGGCGTGCGCGCTCCGTAAACCGTTCAAACATCCTGCGGTTGACCCCCTCTCTGCCTAACCCTCACGTGCGCCGCGTGCTGCGTCGTGTGCATCGTTGTTCTCTCGCTATTACGATCCCTGTGGTTCCGCTGTTCTCACCAGGGGCTCGGGTCCCGCTGAACCCCGGCAGGCCGGCAGAGTCTGGGAAGGTTCTCCCCCCTCCCGTATCCCCTCGTCAACTGGTACGCTGCGAATCCCCGGAAGATTCCTGACATTAGAAGACGATCACGATCCGGAGAGCCGCTGCTTTCGCTCCTGCTTCTTCGCCTGGCTTCCGACTCCTGCCGCTTGTTCGTGTCTGCGCCGCCGAGGCGTCGCGCACATCTGCCCTGCTTTGACGTTTTTCCCCGCTGTCTCGAAGCGCAGACACCTGTGGTCGGACCACGGGGAGGAGAATTGTCACGGGGGCGGCCCGCAACGGCGGGCCCGGGCGGGACGGCCGGGACTGGGGAAAGCCCGGGGGCCGGCCTAGCGCCTGATGCCTTTGATCGTGTACTTGACCTGTCCGGCGGGCGCCTGGACGGTCACGGTCTCGCCCTTTCGTTTGCCGAGCAGGGCACGTCCGACCGGCGACTCGTTGCTGATCTTGTCGTGTGCCGGATCGGCCTCGGGCGAGCCGACGATGGTAAACGTCCACTCCTCGCCGGACTCGTCCTGGAGCTTGAGCGTGCTGCCGATAGAGACAACGTCCGAGCGGACGTCGTGATTGTTGATCACCTTGGCATTCCGCAACATGCCTTCGAGGGTCAGGATGCGACCCTCGGTGAAGGCCTGGTCGTTCTTTGCGTCCTCGTACTCGGAGTTTTCCGAGAGGTCTCCGAACTCTTTCGCCTGCTTGATCCGCTCGGCGACTTCCTTGCGCTTGACGGTTTTGAGGAATTCGAGCTCCTCTTCCAGCTTGCGCAGACCTTCGGGCGTTAGGATCGTTTCCTTCTCATCCATGCGGCTCAGCTCACCCGCTTGATCGCATTCTGCCGACAATAACAGGAGACCGAGGGATGGTCCCTCAGTCTCGACCTCGCGCATGAGTATACCCAAGACCTCCGGCAATGTCAAAGTCGGGCGGGCGACCGCGGCGCCGCGCTCTTCGCCGCGCGCCGGATCGCGTCGACTTCCTCGTCGGCGATGCGGCGCTCGAAGCGCCGCAGCCCGGACAGCCGGAAGCCGTGCCGGTGCATCAGCGCGTGGATCTCCCGGACGCGGTCGAGATCGAGATCGCCCCCGAGCGTGTAGTCCTCGTAACGGTGCTCGAGCGCGAGCAGCATCGTCTCCGCCATGCACGCCTCGCACGTCCCGCGCGGAAAGCCGAAGTCCAGGCCGAAGTCGACGGGCCCCGGCACCTCGATCACACCGCCGTCGATGACGAGCACGTCGTGCCGCCGCTCGTACACGAGGCGCGACACGTTCCGCGGGCGGGCCACGTCGCAGACCACGGCGCCGGGGCGCAGGTCCTCGGGCTCGACCAGCACGTCCGTGGCCGAGGTGACCGTGAGCACGATGTCGGCGGCGCCGACGGCCTCTCGCACGTCCGGGGTGATGGCGACGTCGGCGGAGCCCTCCCCGCGGAGCCGTGCGGCGAGGACCTCCAGCTTCCCCGAGTTCCGGGCGCACAGAACGAGCCCCGCCACCCGGGGCGCCAGCAGCCGGCAGCACACCGCGCCGATCGACCCCGTGGCGCCGAGCACCGCCACGCGGGCGCGCGCGGGGTCGATGTCCATCCGCGACGCGGCGGCGAGCGCCCCTTCGACCGCCGTCGCGGCCGTCAGGCTGTTGCCAGTGGTAACGCCGATCGCGAGTTCACGCGCGACGGTCACGCCGCGGTCGCCCACGATCTTCGTAAACGCGCCGAGGCCGAGGATGCCGGCGCCGAGCCGTTCGGCGATCCGGCCGGCCTGGATTAGCCGCCGGTAGAGGAGATCCACCGGCGCCTCAAGCACGACGCGCGGCGTCCAGGGCAGCGCGATGAACCAGCCCTCGGCGCGGGCGCCCGCCGGCGATTCGATCCCCGTGATGCGGGACGCCTCGAACGGCGGCACCGCGCGAAAGGCCCGCTCGACGAGCCGCGGCGGGAGGAACCGCGTGAACGGGAACTTCTGCGCGTACTGCTGCACGTACAGCGGGTGGATGACGAACGCGAACCGGCCGGGGCCGCCCGCCCCCGCCGCCGGCGCGTCCGCCTTGAACGCGCCCGGGCCCCGCGCGCCGCTCACGACGCGGCTCCCGCGCCGGACGCGGCCGGCGCATCGCGCCGGCCGGTCCCCGAAGGGGGATCGGGCGTCAGCGTCTCCACCCGCGGGCGCACGCCCGCGCGCTGCAGCCAGCCGATGATCTCCTGCGGCGTCATGGTGTCCGTCCGCCGGCCCGCGAGCGCGACCACGATCCCCTCGAGCACGTTGGTGGCGAACGACCGTCCCGCCATTTCCGGCGCCGCGGTAATCAGGCGCCGAGCACCCCGGCGTGTGAGCTGGTCGCGGTCTTCGACGGTGATCGTCTGCGTCAGGATCGTTTTGCCGGAGAGGTTCTCGGGCATGTAGCGCCGGATAAAGTGGAAGTCCCCCGCGACGACCTCCGCCCACTCGAAGAGCTTCGGATACTTGGGCGTGACCCGCTCCTGCTTCTCCCCCGTCGGGTACAGCCACTGGAACGGCAGCCGCGTGATCACGGGCAGGAGACAGGCGGCCAGGATCCGCACGGTAACCAGCCGCCGCATTGGAATCGGGACGCCGAGCGCAAAGTAGAAGTCACCGAAGAGCGTGACGGCGCCGGCCTGCGTGAAGGCCTCGGCCATCCCGTAGCGGTCCACGCTGCTCACCAGGAGCACACGCCGTCCCGCGAACGAGATGCCCGCCGTTTGCGGAAGGTACTCGAGAATGAGATGCTTCTCCCACGACGCCTTGATGCCGCCGCCGTCCACGACGGGGGTACGCCGGATGTCCCGAATGAGGCGCGCCGCGTCGCGGATCCGGTACCTTCGGTTGCCCGCGCGCAGGTCGAGGTCGATCCCGCCCATGCCGATCGCGTCCACCTGCCCGTCGAGCTCGCGCACCAGCGCCGCAAAGCGCGCCATGTCGCCATCCGTGCCGATCCGTTCGATCACAAACGGCTCGTCGAGGATCACCGTCTCCACGCGGTGATCCCGCTTGCTGCTGCCGAGGCTGACGCTCACGACCCGCTTCATCTGCCCTCGTCCGTTCGACCCACGCGAACGACCCTCCTCATCCTAACGTGAAAAGCGCGCCGCCGGTTATCCGGCGAGCCCCGGCGCGCCGCCGGCGCTCTTGGCGAGCCGGACGGACCGCGCGATCGCTTCTCTGACCGCCACGCCGACGGCGGCCTCGAGCGCGAGCCGGTCGGCCTGCGCCGTCCCGGTGCTGAGGACAAAGAACGTGTCACCGTCAACCGAGGTGTGGGACGGCGAAATCATGCGCGCAAGGCCGGTGTGGGCGACAATCGCCAGGCGCGCACACTCCGCCTTGGTGAGGGCTGCGTCGGTGGCGACCACGCCGATGCTCGTGTTCTCGAACGGCCCTGGGCTGATCCCGGGACGCTCGATCAGACGGACGGCGGTGTCGAGAAAGCCGCCCGTCTTCGGATCGCGCGCGCCCGCCAGGATGGCGCCGGTTCGAGGATCGAGGACGTCGCCGAACGCATTGGTGGCGACGATGGCGCCGACCGCGGCACCGCTGCCGAGGCGGATGCTCCACGTGCCGAGTCCCGACTTCATCCGACTCTCGGCGCCCAGTAGATTGCCGACGGTCGCGCCGGTGCCGGCGCCGACGTTCCCTTCCTCCACCGGACCTGTCCTCGCGGCGCGGCAGGCTTCCGCTCCCATCGCGGCGTCCGGCCGGACCGTCGCGCTGCCGATCCCGAGATCGAAGATCACCGCCGCGGGCACGATCGGCACGGCCGCCGCGCGTGTCTTGAATCCGATGCCCCGCTCGCCGAGGACGCGCGTGACACCGTCTGCCGCGGCGAGACCGAACGCGCTGCCGCCCGTCAGCACCACCGCGTGCACGCGGCCGACGAGCGTCTCGGGACGGAGGATGTCGGTTTCGCGCGTGCCCGGCGCGCCGCCGAGCACGGACACCCCCGCGACGGCGCCCCCCTCGCACAGCACGACGGTGCATCCGGTCAGATGCTCGGGGTCCGTCGCGTGGCCCACCGCGATGCCGGGCACGTCGGTGATCGCGCGGCGCGCCGCCGGGTTCACCGCACGCCCTCCTCGACCTCGTCGGTGACGTCGCCGGCGACGATGCGATGCTCGGCGCCGTCGCGCGCCCGGATCAGAAGCGCCCCCAGGCCGTCGATGTCGCGGGCGACGCCGTCGACCGTCGTCGACGCCGTTGCCACGCGCACGACCCGCCCAAGCGTGTCGGACAGCGCGCGCCACCGTCTCAGGGTCCCGGCGTCGCCCTGCGTGTGGATCTCCCGGTACGCGCGGTCCAACTGCCGCAGCACGGCGCGCAGCAGCGGACCTCGCGCCACAGGGCCGCCGGACACCGCGGCAAGCGAGGCCGCCGGGTAGCGGGGCCGGTCGGGCAGCGCCGCGGACGGCACGTTGACGTTGATGCCGATGCCGAGCGCGAGCCACGCCGGAGTCTGCCCGGCCGCCCGAAGCGGTCCCGCCTCCAGGAGCAGTCCCGCGACCTTCCGCCCGCCGACCAACACATCGTTGGGCCACTTCAGACGTGGCCGGAGCCCGGTCGTCTCTTCGATCGCCACCGCCGTCGCTACGGCGGCGGCGAGACCGATCAGCGGGACTCGGTCCGCCGGCAGGTGCGGCCGCAGCATGATCGACATCCACAGGCCGCCGACCGGCGACGTCCAGGGCCGCCCCAACCGGCCCCGGCCGGCAGTCTGCGCCTCCGCCACGATCACCGAGCCCTCCGCGGCGCCCTGTTCCGCCAGCATGCGGACGGCGTCGTTGGTCGAGGGCAGCGAGTCGTACCACAGGATCTCGTGTCCGATCACGCCGGCGTCACCCGCCTCGTCCCACGGCCAGACCGTGTCCCGGTCCGGGCATGCGGCGAGCAGAGCCTCGACAGAGGTGCCGTCCGGAAGCCGCAGCCCCGGAGCCGCCTCGGCCAGCGGGACAAGCACAAACGCCCGGTGGGCCAGATCGCGGTGCGGAACGGTCAGGTCCGGCTCCCGGACCGCCGCGTCGCCCCACAATAAAATATCCACGTCCACGGTCCGCGGTCCCCACCGCTCCCCCCGCACCCGCCCCAGCGACGCTTCGACGGCGCGGCAGCGGTCCAACAGCGCGTGCGGCGCGAGCGCCGTCTCCACGGCCACCACCTGGTTGAGATAGGTCGCCTGCCCCGTCAGCCCCCACGGCACCGTCTCGTAGACGGCCGACCGCGCGACGACGCGGAGGTCGGGACCGTCGAGGCGCCGGATCGCCTCTCGCAGGGAGCCGGCGCGGTCACCAATGTTCGAGCCGAGGCCGAGAAACGCGCGGACCATTTAAAGCGGAGCGCGGCGCCGCCGTGTCACTTCGACAGCCGCGCTCTCGAGCGGCCCGCCCAGCCGGACGTGGGGCTTGCGAACGCACACCGTGACGGCCTGCACGCGCTCGACCTCGAGCAGCGCGTGGGCGACCGCTTCGGCCGCCGCCTCCAACAGGCGATACCGCGTCTCCGTCATGGCGCCGCGGATGCGCGCGTACAAATCGCGGTAGTCGAGCGTATCGGCGAGGTCGTCGCTGTGGCCCGCGCGGTGCAGGTCCGCCTCCACCGCGACGTCGACCGTGAATACCTGGCCGCGCTCCTGCTCCTCCGCGCCGACGCCGTGGTGGGCGTAGAAAGCGAGGCCGGTGAGCAGAATGCGGTCGCTCACGGCAGCCCCCGCACGATGGCGTCGGTCATGCGGGCCACCCGCGCCATCGCCCGCACGTCGTGCACGCGCACGAGATCCGCGCCGTTGGCGATGGCGATCACGATCGTGGCGGCCGTGCCCTCCATCAACTGGCAGACCGGGAGGCTCAACACCCTGCCGATGCTCCCTTTGCGCGAGGTCCCGATCAGCACCGGCCGGCTGAGCGCCCGCAGTTCGCGCAGGCGGCGGAGCATCTCCATGTTCTGCGCCAGCGTCACGCCGAAGCCGTATCCGGGATCGACGACGGTGCGGGACGGGTCGATGCCGGCCGCCGCGGCCGCGGCGATCCGCTCCGCGAGATACGCGCGCGTCTCCGCCACGAGATCCGCGGCGCCGCGCCGGTTGCGCCCATCCATCAGGACGACGGGCGCCCCGGCGCGCGCGACGACGGCGGCCATCGCGGGGTCGCCGGTAAGGGCCGTCACGTCGTTGACGATCGCCGCCCCCGCGTCCAGCGCCTGGCCCGCGACGCGCGCCGAGAAGGTATCAACGCTGACAGGGAGCCCGAGGCGTACGAGACGCCGGACCGCCGGGATGGTGCGCCGCAACTCCTCGTCGACCGGGACCCGCACCGCGCTCGGACGGGTGGATTGCCCGCCCACATCGATGACATCGGCGCCCTCCTCCTTCCACCGCTCGCCCAGCGCTTCGGCGGCCCCCGCGTCGCCGTCTAGCCCATCGCCGGCAAAGGAATCGGGCGTCATGTTGACGATGCCGACGAGGTAGGTTCGCCGGCCAAATTCCAGGACCGCGCCGCCGCAGCGGATCGGCGCCGGCGCCGTCACGGCCGTCCGCCCTCGCCGGTCGCGTCGAGTTCCGCGGCCAGCCGCGCCGCATCCAGCACCTGTCCCTCGCGCAGATCCCGGAGGCGCAGCGCCGGTACCGGATCGGGCGGCAGCGCCTCGCGCGGCGCGCAGCCGATCAGCTCTCCGGCCTCGACGTCGGCGCCGCGCCGGCGCGCCTCCTCGCACACGCGGTCGAAGGCCGCGAGCGGCGGGGTGCGGCGGTAGTCGAGCAGATTCATGGAGACCTGTGCGACGCCGCGCCGGGGCAGCCAGAGTCCGATCGCCTGAACGGCAGGCAGGCCGCCTGAGGATTCCCGCACCGCGCGGGCGATCCCCCGCGCGATCGTGGCGTCGGCGCCGGCCAGGTCGGCGTTCATGGCGATCAGCACCCCGCGCGCGCCGACCGCCACCGCCCCTGCCGTTGGATGCACGCGCGCCGGTCCCAGGTCCGGCCGCCGCTCCGGCGTGGCGATCGCCGCCCGCAACCCTTCGAAGCCGCCCCGGCGGATCGCCGCGAGGGCGCGGAATTCCGGCCGCCGCGCCGCGGCCGCGTACAGGTACGCCGGAAGCCCCAGCGACTCGGCCGCGTACGACGCGAACCGGCGCGCCAGCCCGACACAGTCCTCTATGGACGCGCGGAGGAGCGGCACAAACGGCACCACGTCGATTGCGCCGATCCGGGGATGCGCGCCTTCATGACGGGTGAGATCGATGCCCGCGACCGACGCGGCCGCGACCCGGCGCGCCGCCTCGTAGACGGCCTCGGGCGCCCCGGCGAGGGTCAGCACGGTGCGATTGTGATCGGGATCCGAGGAGACGTCGAGCAGACGGGCCCCCGGCACCGTGCGCGCCGCCTCCGCCAGCGCCGCGATCACCCCGGCCCGCCGCCCCTCGCTGACGTTGGGCACGCATTCGATCAGCGGAGTGGGCGCGTTATTCCTCCCTGGCGTTGGCGATCCGGGAGAAATGAATGACGGTGACCGTATCCTCGAGGCCGACGCGCCGGCTGTAGATCGTCGAGAGAAACTCGATCAGGTCGTTGTGCTCGCGGGCCGCCGGGTTGTCCTTGGTGATCTCGCGGGGCGTGATGTCGCGGAGCAGCTTCGTGTCGACGCGGTCGATCACCGCGGTGAAGATTCTCTGCCGCGTGCCGTACTTCTGCCCCACGGTCACCCAGACGATTTGGCCTTCCCGATACTTCGGCCGCTTGTCTCCCAACCGCACCGTCAGCGTCTTCGTCCCATCGCGCAGCGCGGCGGCGAGCAGCGGGGAGTAGAAGTTGAGCGCGAACATGCGACCCTCCGTCGGAGCCGTAAAACTCCGTCTTGTTCTGCCCATCGTCCGGGGTTCCTTCCCTCAACTTGCCGACCGGAGCGTGCGCATCGTCGGGCCGGAACTGCGCGCGTGCCCTCGGCGTTTACCACGCCGGGGCGGCATCGTACCGCCGCTCCTCTCGACCGGAACCGGGATCGTTAGGCTTCACCTTCGGAGGCTGCGATGCAAACCACGACCTTGCGCTGGCTCGTTCCGACCGTGTTGCTCCTCGCCCTCGGCGCGGGAGCCGCCTACAGCCAAACCACCCCGGTCCCAAGCCCGATGCCGGGCGGGCCGCCCGCCGCGCGCGAGCGTGCCATCGTGGTCACGGGCGACGGCTCGGTGGATGCGACGCCCGACAGGGCGACGGTGGCGCTCTCCGTCATCGTCCAGCGGCCGACCGCGCGCGAAGCCCAGCAGCAGAGCGCGGCCGCGATGGCGCAGGTGGTGCGCGCAATCGACGCCGCGGGCATCCCGCAGACCGCGGTTCGGACCTCGACCGTGTCGCTGTACCCGCAGCACGCGCCCAACTCCGGCGGGACCGGGCCGATCATCGGCTATCAGTCGGTCAACCGCGTCGTCGTGACGGTCGACGATATCAGCCGCGTCGGACAGGTGATCGACGCGGGGGTCGGCGCGGGCGCGAACGGCGTGGACAGCGTCGAGTGGACCCTTCGCGACGCCACGGCGTACCGCGCCCAGGCGATCCGGATCGCGGTGCAGAATGCGCAGGCTACCGCGAACGCCATCGCCGCCGCGGCGGGCGTTCGCGGCCTCCGGCTGATCCGCATCGAGCAGGCGGGCGCGGTCGTCGGCCCGCGGATCGGTGTGGGCGTGATGCAGGCGGCGCCGGCCACGCCCGTCCTGCCGGGAACGATGCCGGTGAATGCCGAGGTGCGCGCGGTCTTCGCATTCTAGGGGGGAAACAGCGTGTCGAACACGCCGGCCGCGCCGGCTCTCAAGGTCGCCACCTGGAACGTCAATGGGATCCGGGCGCGTCAGGCCGAGGTCCGGCAATGGATCGAGCGCGAGCGGCCCGACGTCGCGTGTCTGCAGGAGCTCAAGGCCGCGTCCGGCCAAGTGCCGCCTCCTCTGCGCGAGATGGACGGCTACTGGTGCTACTGGCACGGCGACACAGCCTACTCAGGCGTCGCGCTTCACGTCGGCAAGGACATCGCGCCGGAACGGCCGGTGTTCACTCATCCCGCGTTCGACCGCGAGAATCGCATCGTGGTCGCGGAGATCGCCGGCATCACCGTCGCGTCCGTCTACGTGCCCAACGGCGGGCGAGATCTCGCGGCGAAAATGCAGTTTCTGGAAGCGCTCGACGAATACGCCGCCTCATTCCAGGCCGGGGCGGGCCGGCCGGCGCGGCGACTTGTCCTGTGCGGAGACATGAACGTTGCGCGGGCCGACATCGATGTCCATCCGAAGGAGCGCAAGCCGGGCGCGATCGGACAGCTGCCCGAGGAACGCGCGCTGATCGAGCGGATTCTCAGCCGCGGCCTGGTCGACCTCGGACGTGCGGTCGATCCGTCCAACGACGGCCTGTTTACGTGGTGGGCGCCCTGGCGGAATCTGCGGCAGCGGAACATCGGGTGGCGGCTCGACTATGTCGTCGTGAGCGACGCATTGGCGGCGCGCGCGGCCACCTGCATCGTCCAACGGGAAGTCGGAAGCAGCGACCATGCGCCCGTCGTCGCCCGCTTCGAATGATCCGAAAACGGCCCTAGGGCGTCGCGCTATTTCAGGCCGGGGGCGTACTCCGTCCTGGGGGCGCCCTGGCCGCTCGAGGTCACCGTGGCCAGCGGCGCGCCGTCCTTGTCGCGCACCAGGTGCACCGTCATCGTCTTGTAGCGCAGGCGGCTCTGCACGAACTGGATCGCGAGGGACCCCTCGGTCGAGAGGTTCTTCTTCTCTTCGTCGAGCGGCTGCCCGGGCTTGACCAGCACGTCCTTGACCGTGACGTCGAGAGTGCCGGTCTTGTCGTCGATCTTGACGTCGGTGACCGCCCCGGCCCCGACGATGCTGTCGATCATGTTGCGGACCAGCTGCGACGGGGACGCGGGCGCGACCAGCGCGCGCTGCCGCGCCTCGTACGCCCGGTCCCAGGCGAACAGTCCGCCGCCGGCGAGAAGGACGAACAGCACGTAGGCCGCGACCGGCACCCAGTTCCTGCGATGTCCGCGGCGGCCGCGGGGCGGAACTCGGTGCGGCGGAGTCCGGTGCGGCGCGACCGTCTTTCCACCCGCCATCTACGCCGCCCCCGCCGAAATGCCGTCGCCTCGCGTGAGCGTGCCGCGGTAGAGAAACGCGATTTGGCGCAGGGCCGCGCGCTGATCGAACTCGGTCAGCGCGGAGATCGCGTCAACCGGGACGATCACGTGAAACCACCGGAGCGCGGCGCTGCCGGCCGTGTGCAGGACGCAGATGTTGCTGACGGTGCCCGTGATCACCAGCGTCTCGACCTTCCTGCGCCGCAGTTCATGCTCGAGCGGTGTATCATAGAACGCGTCGTACCGCAGCTTGCGGACCAAGACGTCGTGCGGCCCCGGTGCGAGCCGGGGGACGATCTCGGCCCCCCACGTGCCGCCGACCGCATGCCGGCCCCAGACGGCGAACTCCGGGTCGTCGTCGCTGTGCCAATCCTGCGTGTAGACCACCGGCATTCCGCGCACCCGCGCGAACTCACGCAGGCGTGCGATAACCGGGACCGTCGCCGCGGCGCCGGCGACGCAGAGGGCGCCGGCCGGATCCACGAAGTCGTTCTGCATGTCGACGATCACAAGCGCGGCCGTGTCCGGAGCCACGTCGACCCGCGACTCCACTTCGGGCTCGGGAATCTCGATCCTCGGCGTCTCGGTCAAGGCGTCTCTGCCATCGGCCCGCGGCCGGAATCATTTTACACGGAGGAAGGAGGAGCCGTGGGCTCCTCCTTCCGATCTCGCGTAGGCGAATATGCCGCCCGCTGGCTAGCCGGTCGCCTCGGGCTTCAGCGACGGCGCGACGGGTTTGCTGTCGCGCGGGAACGACTTGACCTCCTGTGTGGCGCCCGGCAGCGGCGGCGGGGTCTCCGGCATGTCGGGCGGCAGCGGCTGGCCCGCGATCAGCAGGTCCAGCTCGTCGCTCTCGAGCGACTCGCGCTCGAGCAGCGCCCGGGAGATCCGCTCCAGCACCGCCTTGTTCTCGGTCAGCACCGTGCGGGCCCGGCTGTAGCACTCGTCGATGATCCGCCGCACTTCCTTGTCGATCTCGTAGGCGATCTCTTCGGAGTAATTGCGGCTCTCCACGAGGTCGCGCCCAAGGAACACCGGCCCGTGCTTGGCCCCCAGCGTGAGTGGGCCGAGCTTGTCCGACATGCCGAACTCCGTCACCATCTTGCGGGCGAGATCGGTCGCCTTCTCGAAGTCGTTCGCCGCCCCGGTCGTGATCTCGCCGAACACGATCTCCTCCGCCACGCGGCCGCCGAGGATGGCCGTGATGTTGGCCAGGATCTCCCCGCGCGTGAGCGTGTACTTCTCCTCCTGCGGGAGCGGCAGCGTGTAGCCGAGCGCCATCCCGCGCGGGAGGATCGTCACCTTGTGCGGCGGGTTGGCCTGCGGCAAGAGCTTGCCGAGCAGCGCGTGCCCCGCCTCGTGGTAAGCGGTGAGCTCGCGTTCCTTCGGCGACAGGATCCGGCTCTTCCGCTGCGGCCCCGCGATCACCCGCTCGATCGCCTCGTCCAGTTCGGACCGGCCGATCCGCTTCTTGCCCCGCCGCGCCGCCAAGAGCGCCGCCTCGTTCACCATGTTCGCGAGGTCCGCCCCGCTGAACCCCGGCGTCCGCCGCGCCAGCACGTCCAGCGCCACGTCTTCGCTCACGGGCTTGCCGCGCACATGCACGTCCAGGATCGCCCGCCGGCCCTTCGCGTCCGGATTGTCCACCACGATCCGCCGGTCGAACCGGCCCGGCCGCAGCAAGGCCGGGTCCAGAATGTCCGGCCGGTTCGTCGCCGCGATCACGATGATCCCGGCGTTGGGGTCGAAGCCGTCCATCTCCACCAGCAGCTGGTTGAGGGTCTGCTCGCGCTCGTCGTGGCCGCCCCCCAACCCCGCCCCGCGCTGCCGGCCCACCGCGTCGATCTCGTCGATGAAGACCAGACACGGCGCCGACTTCTTCGCCTGGTCGAAGAGGTCGCGCACGCGGCTCGCCCCCACCCCGACGAACATCTCGACGAACTCGCTGCCGGAGATCGAGAAGAACGGCACCCCCGCCTCGCCCGCGATCGCCTTCGCCAGCAGCGTCTTGCCGCTGCCCGGCGGGCCGACAAGCAGCACGCCGCGCGGAATCTTCGCGCCGAGCGCCTGGAACTTCTTCGGATGGCGCAGGAACTCGATAATCTCCTCGAGCTCCTCCTTCGCCTCGTCCACCCCCGCCACGTCGTCGAAGGT
>DASSJF010000085.1 GCA_035691305.1 bacterium | reverse complement strand
GAGCTCCGCGTTCCAATCGACTCGGTCAAGGGTGCCGGACACGACGTACTTTCTTGTTCTGTCGATCGTCTGGGCGAAGGGGACCATCCAATCAGGCCCCGCTCCCGTCCGCACGAACGGCCGCCAAAATGCTTCCATCATCTCGTAGGTCACCCGGCCAAAGAGCATGGCGTCGGCGCGTTCCAGATTGTCGACGGCATGGCGATGTAACTCCTCGTCCGCGATCATCACCCGGTGATCGCAGCAGCCGTCGAGTGTGACGTTGATCGAGTATCGGAGCGGTTTCATAGGCAGGTTGCTCCTCCTTGCTTTCTTGATTGAATCCTGTTCTGGTCTAGTTTGTCCCGCTAGGCGCGCGAAAGCACTGGTGCGAGACAAGATGAGGCTCATTGAAACGATATGAGACCGAAAGTTGCGCATGACGCCAAATGCGGTATCATGGCCCACAAGTCGCACCGACTCTTCGACAAGACGAAGACTGGGGTCCTTGACATGGATGCTGAGCGCGTTAGGATGCGCTAGGAAGATCCCCGACCATGCTGAAATCGCCCGCGAGGCAACCTGGAGATGACGATGATTATTTTCGTTATGGGGGCGACAGGTAGGACCGGTCGCGCGCTAGTTCAACAGGGGCTGGCGCGCGGGCATGTCATTACCGCGTTCGGTCGGTCAGCTTTGAATGCCCCGGGCAACAAATCACTGCGTGCTTTGATTGGGAATCCGCTCGCGGCCGACAGTCTTACCGCTGCGCTCCGCGGTCAAGAAGCCGTACTCTCTGTCCTAGGCTCACGCGGGATTGGAACGACGATCGTACGATCCTCTGGCGCGCGCGCAACGATAGAAGCGATGCGACGCACCGGGGTTCGTCGTCTGATCATTATCTCTTCGGCGCTCGTCGACGCCGGGGGTGGCTGGCTCTCAGTTTTTCTGGCGCGCACATTGGCGCGCCATATCGCCCGCGACCAACGTGATATGGAGGAGTTGGTTTCACAGAGCGGTCTTGACTGGACGGTGGTGCGACCCGCCCTGCTCGACAATAGCCCGTTAACCGGCCGGTATGCTGCGTCGCCTGTCGGGAGCGATGAGCCAGCGTCTTATAGTCGAATGGGCCGCGCCGATGTCGCATGCATGATGCTTGATAGCTTAGAACGTGGAACTTACGTGAAACAAGTTGTCCGGCTCGGCAGAGTGCGCGCGTGACTCTGTTTCTGGCATTTTTGGTTCTGGCGATTTACGATGCAGGATGCATGACTGTACTGCAGCTGCAACACTACAGCATCTATTCGTCGGTCGGCAAGGAAAA
This sequence comes from bacterium, assembly GCA_035691305.1. Taxonomy (NCBI): domain Bacteria; species bacterium. Next base: position 27,571 of record DASSJF010000085.1, on the reverse strand, counting down.
CTTCCGCGGCTATATGCGGGCGAACAATCGTGCGGCGGCACTCCCGACTATCCTGCCAGCGGTGTTGCTCCTTATGACTTCGATCTTCCTTATGGTACGCCGCCCGGGATTTGTTAGACCATACGAAGCGATGACAATAGTCGCATTGAATCTGGCCGCGCTCATATCCACGTTTCTGTGGCAGCGCCCCATTCAGGCCCAGATGGCCGAAACGGGTTACGACGGGGCGGGTGTTCAGCGTCTGGTCGCGACGAACTGGATTCGTACCATCGCTCACTGGCTGATTGCGGCGCTCGGCCTGATCATCCTTAGACGAGTTGTCCCGGGGAGCTGATGCGCTTTACTGAGGTCCAGCCCGGAGACATAGGTGACAGATCGTACCTAACACATAGGTAACACTTTGGGCCCGAGCGGATTGTCGAGCGGTTCCAGCACACGCGTCTTCAGGTCGAAGTAGTCCAAGTCATACTCCATAGAGCTGACGAGCCAGATGTCATCGTGCACGTCTTTAATGCCGACGGCTTGTCCCGCGAAGATCCGGCTGACATTACTCTGCCCTTGCCTAGACAGATCTCTTTCAGACCTTAGGTTAAACTGTGGGGTGTTTAGCCCCCGTGAGGGCGCGGGACACGCTTCATGCACGCGTTCAGCGTTTAGGAAGTACTCCGGAGGGCTCTGTGAGTATCGTAGGTAACGTCGAGAGCCTGTGGCGGTACCCCGTCAAGAGCATGCGTGGCGAACAAATGGACGAGGCGTTTGTCGGCTTCGCGGGCATCTTCGGCGACCGCCTCTTTGCGTTCCGCGGAGAAGCCAGGCCCAAGGCTTTTCCGTACCTGACGGGACGGGAACAGGCGACGATGCTGCTCTACCGGCCGCGCTTCCGTCATCCTGAAAAGGCGATGAAACCCCCGAACTGGGCCGAGGCCGAAAATGCGGGGCCCGGCCTGAATCCGGTTCCTGCGGATGCAGCTGATCTAGCCGTCGAAGTCGAGACACCCTCGGGCGCCGTGCTTGCCGTTGATGACCCGGCGCTTCCGCGGGAACTGAGTGAGCGGCTCGCCAGGCCCGAAGGGCTCAGGTTGCTGCGTTCCGACAAGTCGATGACCGATTGTCGCCCCGTTTCGTTGTTCTCGGTCCAAACCGCGCGCCAACTCGGAGACGAGCTCGGTGCTGAGATGGAAAAGCGGCGATTCCGGGCCAACATCTTCACGGACCTCGCGCCCGCCGCCGGATTTGCGGAAAACGAGTTCGTTGGTCGGACGCTCCGCATCGGCCGCAGGGTTGTGCTCTCGATCCTCGAACGCGACGCGCGTTGTGCCATGATAACGATTGATCCCGATACCGCGGAGCGAACCCCGGCGATCCTCCGCCACGTCGTCAAGACTCACAACCGTGAGGCGGGCGTGTACGGCGCAGTGCTCGTCGAAGGGGTGGTGCGGGTGGGGGACAAGATCGAAGCGATCGACTGAGAACCTGTCCAAGAGCATTGCCCCAAGGGCCCCGGGACGCAAATGGTGTATTGACATTTTAGTAAACTCAGTTTATAGTCGTTTGTAGTAAACATCGTTTACTAAAAAAGGGGGACCACCACCTGTGACCCAGCAGACTATCGGGCTCCGCGTCAATCCTTCCGACGAGACCATCCGTCTCGGGCCGCTCGCAGTGCGCTTCCTGCTCACCGGAGAGGACTCGCACGGCAGCGTCGCGGTATTTGAACTCTTCGTCCCGGGCGCACAGCGCCTGGCGGCCCCAGCGCACAGCCACGATCGTTACGAAGAGACGATCTACGGCGTCGACGGGGTCTTGACCTGGACCGTCGACGGACGGCCCGTCGACGTTGGGCCGGGGCAGGCGCTGTGCATTCCGCGCGGCGCCGTTCACCGGTTCGATAACAATGGCAGCCAGGACGTGCGAGCGCTCTGCGTGATCACGCCGGCCGTCCTTGGTCCGCAGTATTTCCGCGAGTCTGCGGAGGCGGTTAACGCGGCGGCCGGCGGCCCGCCGGACCGGGCGAAGATGTCGGAAATCATGCGCCGCCACGGCCTGACGCCGGCCGGCGTTCGACCGTAGCCCCCAGGCCCGTATCGAATCGACGGTTCTCAGTGTTCGTCGGCGGAATGAGCGACCATGGTTTATGAAGAAGGGAGGGAACAAAGATGGCGGTGACAATCGACGTGCGCATGCCCGGCGAGGCCGCCCAGTTGTACGAGCCGCTCAACCGGGAGCTGGGTGTGCACCAGGGCCGACTGCCTGAAGGCCTGATTCATCACTTCGCAACGCGCACCAAAGATAGTTTCAATATCTTCGAGGTGTGGGAATCGCGGGAAGCGTTCGATCGCTTCGCCGACGAGCACCTGCTGCCCGCTCTGAAGAAACTCGCCGGCGCGCAGGCTTCGCAAGTCCAGCCGATGTTCGGTGCGCTCCACAACGAGCTTCACCGTTGATCGCAATCGAGGACGGCATAAGTACGGGTTCCCAATCGAGGCGCGAGGCTCTGCCGTCCCGTTGAGGACAGCTCACGGCTGAGCCCCGTACACCCGGAATGGCCGATCCCTCGAGGCTGTCATCGGAATGTGGGAATGAGGAGGCACATGATGAAGGCCGTTGTGGTGGGTCCCGGCGAGGGACGATTTATTGCGGTCGGGTCCACCGGCGCGGGCGTGACGGTCAAAGCGTCGGAAGCACAGACCGGCGGCCTGTGCAGCGTCTGGGAAGGCCGAGTCGAGCCGGGGACGGTGGGCGCGGGGCCGCACTACCATCGCGGGCGCGACGAGTTCTTCTATGTCCTTCAAGGTGAGGTGGTGCTGCGCATCGGCGACGAGAGCCACGCTGCCGGAGCGGGCACATTTGCCTTTGTCCCTCGCGAAACGATCCACGGCTTTCATAACGCGAGTACTGACAGCGCGATCCTCCTGGTCATGCATCATCCCGCGGGCTTCGAGCGCTATCTCGAAGAACTGCAGCAACTGGCTGCTCGGCACGCCGGCAGAGAGGAATGGGCGGAGCTTGCTGCTCGCTTCGACATGATCCCGGTGCCGACGCCTACAGAGACCTAGGGAGATCCGGACCGTATCCGGAAGCAGGTCATGCTGTGTCACACAGCACGGCTTGCATGCCCCTCGGCTAGGGCAAGGACAAAAATGGCGCGTAAGACGATCCGTGACCATACATCGAGCCTAACAAGTTCACCGGTTGAAACGAAGGATATGCTCATCGGTGCGTTGCTGCGCGTTCCGGCTCAGGCGATCCAGCGCCGTATCATCAAGGGGCTGAACGAGGCCGGCTTTGAGGAGCTACACGTGCCGCACATGGCGGTGCTGCAATATCCGGGGCCGGATGGCGTTCGCCCCGGCATTCTCGCCGAACGCGCGGGCATGAGCAAGCAGGCCATGAACCAGCTCCTCCGGAGTCTCGAACGTCTCGGCTATATCGTCCGGTCCGACGCACCCGACGAGGGGCGCGCACGAATTATCCACTTCACCAAACGCGGCCGCGCCGCATACTCAAGAATTTCCGACATACTCCGCGACATCGAGCGCGAATGGAGCGCTGAACTGGGGACACAGCGCTTCTCTCGGCTCAAAGCACTGCTATTCCGTATATGGGAGAGCCCGTTGACCCGCTAGCATGCGGGACGCCGGAACGGTCGCCAGCCTGGTTTTCGCGACGGAGGTAAGGCAGGTGGGTAAGCTTGCGTTTTTCGACATCCCGGGAATAGTACCGGCGCTTGCCACGCTAACCGGCATCGTCATAGGGTTCCTGCTCAATTGGGTGCGCGATGCGCGCGCTGAACACGGTCGGACGGCCGCCCTCCGGAGGCGATTCGCAGCGGCACTGCTTGCCGAGATCACAATTCTCCGTGATCGATACGACGAAATGGTCGTAGCGCGGCTCGAGAAGTGGACAGAAAACGAACGCTTGGAGTTAGGAGAGCCCATTCAGGTCGCGAACTTCTTTACCGTATATGACGGCAATACGGACAAATTGGGCCTTTTCGAGAGCCAAGACGCGAGAGCGGTTATCCGCGCATATCTCATCGCGAAGGCTCACGCGGAATCGCTGAATGTGATACGGCACACCCTCCACACCCTGCTCGGACAACTAACGACTTTTGAGGCGACCGCCGCGGACAGTGCGCTTGTCCGGATAACAAACGAGGCGATTCCGAGGTTGAGGAAGGAGTCCGTGGCGCTCTTAGAAGCTTACGACGAGGCCGGCGCCGCGTTGAGGAAGTACGTTTCGGGAGGATCAGGCGACGCTCAGGGTCGGGGGCGTCAGGCCGGTTCCTAGCATAGGAAGGTAATGAAGTCCGCGAAAACCCTGCGGCCGCGGGACGGCGCTTCAGCGTGAACGCGTTCGCTGCGGCGGGTTGAGAGATCCCGCTACGCGGGCCCGGCCTTTGGAACTCGTGGTCCAGAGTGCCATAATTGAGTCCTCGAGAGGTAACGTTGTGGTGCCCGCTTGCCGTACGCATACTCCGCACCGAGGGGGACGCCGCCCATGACGGTTCCAAAGCCCGTCGACAGCATGGTCTACCCGCGGCACGGCAACATCGCCACGTTCATGCGCCTGGCGCACGTGCCCGATCCCCGGGAGCTCGACGTGGCGTACGTCGGCGTGCCGTTCGACACGAGCGCGGGCTACAAAGTCGGCGCGCGCCTTGGGCCGCGGGCGATCCGGGCCGCCTCGAGCGCCGTCCGCCTGCACCACCCCGTGCACGACGTCACCGTGCACGAGCGGATTCGGATCGCCGACTACGGGGACGTTGCGACGACGCCGTTCGAGATCGAAAAGACCTACGACTCGATTACGCGCGAGTTCGACGCGATCTACGCGGCGGGCTGCCGCACGATCGCCGTGGGCGGCGACCACGGCATCACGTACCCGATCTTGCGCGCGGTGGCGAAGCACACCGGGCCGGTCGGGATCGTGCAGATCGATTCCCACACCGACACCCACGACACGCAGTTCGGGTACCGCCTCACGCACGCGACGCCGTTCCGCCGCGCCCACGAGGACGGGCTGCTGGTGCCCGCCCGGGTGATGCAGATCGGCATCCGCGGCAGCCTGTTCTATCCCGACGATCTCGCGTGGTCGCGCCGGCACTACCATCTGGTGACGGCCGACGAGGTCCACCGCCGCGGGGTCGACGCGGTCGTAGAACAGATGCGCGCCGTAGTTGGCGACGCGCCGGTCTATTTTTCGTTCGACATCGACGGCCTCGACCCGATGTGCGCCCCCGGCACCGGCGTGCCGGAGATCGGCGGTCTCACGACGTGGCAGGCGATGCAGATCATCCGCGGGTTCGCCGGGCTCCGGCTCGTCGGCGCCGATCTCGTCGAGGTCTCCCCGGCCTGCGACACCAACGACGTGACTTCGATCGTGGCGGCGCAGCTGCTGTTCGAGATCTCGGCCGTCTTCGCCGCGAACGCCGCGCCGCGATGACCGCGGGTGAGTCGGGCGGGGCGCGCCTGCGGATCGGTGTCGACATCGGCGGGACGTTTACGGACCTGATCCTGCTCGACGACGCAGGCGGCGTCTTTCAGATCGGCAAGGTCCTCACGACGACCGCGGATCCCGCGGACGGGGTGATCGACGGCGTCCGCGGACTGCTCGAGGCGGCCGGCGTGCCCGCCGCCGCCGTGGCGCAGCTCGTCCACGGCACCACGCTGCTGACGAACGCGCTCATTGAGCGGAAGGGCGCCCGGACGGCGCTCATCACCACGCGGGGCTTCCGGGACGCGCTCGAGATCGCCCGCGAGCACCGCTACGACATGTACGATCTGTTCATCGAGCGTCCGGCGCCGCTCGTGCCGCGGTACCTCCGCTACGAACTGCGCGAGCGCGTGCTCGAGGACGGTACCGTCGAGGAGGCGCTCGACCTCGAGGAGGCGCGTCGGCTCGTCGAGACGCTGCGCCGCGACGAGGTCCAGGCGGTCGCGGTCTGCTTCCTCCACAGCTACCGCGCCCCGGCGCACGAGCGCGCGGTCGGAGACCTCATCAGGACGGGCGCGCCGCGGCTGGCCTGCGCGCTGTCGCACGAGGTCGTGCCGGAGATCCGCGAGTACGAGCGGACCAGCACGACCGTCGCCAACGTCTACATCCAGGATCTCGCCGCCCGGTACCTCGCGCGCCTCGAAGAGCGCCTCCGGGCGATGGACGTCCGCGCGCCGCTGTTCGTCATGCAGTCCACCGGCGGGATCTGTTCGGTCGAGACCGCCTCCCGCCTTCCGATCAGAGTGGTGGAGTCGGGGCCGGCGGCGGGCGCGCTTGGCGCGGCGTACTTCGGGAAGCTGGCGGGACGCCCCGACCTCCTGTCGTTCGATATGGGCGGTACCACGGCCAAGGCCTGCCTCGTCGAAGGCGGCGAGCCGCTCACCGCCCCGGAGTTCGAAGTCGCGCGGGTCTACCGGTTCAAACGCGGCAGCGGGCTGCCCATCAAGGTGCCGGCGATCGAGATGATCGAGATCGGGGCCGGCGGCGGCAGCCTCGCCCGCGTGAACCGCCTCGGCCTTCTCACCGTCGGGCCGGACAGCGCGGGCGCGGATCCGGGTCCGGCGTGCTACGGGCGCGGCGGCAGGGAGCCGACCGTGACCGACGCGGACTTGGTGCTCGGCTACCTCGACCCGGAATTTTTCCTCGGAGGCCGCCTGCGCCTCGACCGCGAGGCTGCGCGGCGGACGATTGAGGAGCGCGTCGCCGGGCCCCTCGGGCTCGACACCGTGCAGGCCGCCTGGGGCATTCACCAGGTCGTCAACGAGAACATGGCGTCGGCCGTGCGCGTGCACGCCGTCGAGCGCGGCAAGGACATCCGGCGGTTCCCGCTCTTCGCGTTCGGCGGGGCCGGCCCGGTGCACGCCCACCGCGTGGCGCGCATCCTCCGCTGCGCGACGATCGTCTGTCCGCTCGGCGCGGGCGTGGCGTCGGCGATGGGCTTTCTCGTCGCGCCGCTCGTCTTCGACTTCGTCCGCACGGTCCGCGGCGGGCTCGAGGCGATGGACTGGGCCGCGGCCGCGGCCGCGGTCGGCGAAATGGAAGAAGAAGGCCGCCGCCTGCTCTCGGCTACGGTGCGCGGGGACGAGATCGGGTTCCGGCGCTGGGCGGACATGCGGTACCGGGGACAGGGCTACGAGGTGCGGGTGCCGCTCCCGGACGCGCCGCTCGAGCCGGGCGGCGCGGCGGCGCTCCGCGACGCCTTCGAGCGTGCCTACGCCGCGATCTACGGACACACCGCGCCCGGCGTGCCGGTGGACGTCGTGGGCTGGCGCGTCGCGGCGTACGGTCCGAAGCCGGTTCTGCCGTCCTACGGGGCGGGCGCGCCGACGGCCGGCCGTTCGCCCGGCGGGTCGGGGGCACTCAAGACGCGGCGCGCGATCTACCTTCCCGAACACCGGGGCTTTGCAGACGCGCCGGTCTACGACCGCTACCGCCTCGTGCCCGGCGATGAATTCGCCGGACCGGCCGTCGTCGAGGAGCGCGAGTCCACGGTCGTCGTGGGACCGGACGCGCGGGTCCGGATGGACGGCTGGCTCAATCTCGTGATCGAGGACGCCGGGCGGCCGGCGGCGTCGTGATGGACCCGATTCTGCTCGAGGTGCTCTGGAACCGCCTGATCGGCGTGGTCAACGAGCAGGCGGCCGCGCTGATGCGGACCTCGTTCACCTCGGTGGTGCGGGAGGCGGGCGACATTTCCGCGGGCGTCTTCGACCGGCGGGGCCGCATGATCGCGCAGGCCGTGACCGGAACGCCGGGCCACATCAACTCGATGGCGACGAGCATGCACCACTTTCTCGCCGCGTTTCCGTTGGAGACGCTCGGACCGGGCGACGTGCTGGTGACGAACGATCCATGGAAGACCGCGTCCCAGCTCAACGACATCACGGTGATGACCCCGGTCTTTCGGGGCGACCGGCTCATCGCGTTCTTCGGCAACACCTGCCACGCGCTCGACATCGGCGGCCGCGGACTCTCCGCGGACGCGGGCGAGGTGTTCGAGGAAGGCATCCAGATCCCGGTCATGAAGCTGTTCGAGCGCGGCCGGCCGAACGCGCCGCTGCTCGAGCTCGTGCGCGCGAACGTCCGCACGCCGGACGAGGTCGTCGGCGACATCCACGCGCAGGTGGTCGGCAACGAGATCGGCGGACAGCAGCTGCTGACGTTTCTCGCGGAGTTCGACCTGCCGGACATCGAGCGGCTCGCCGACGTGATCGTGGAGCGATCGGAAGCCGCGATGCGCGAACGGATCGCCGCGCTCCCGGGCGGCGCGTACACGTACGAGCTCGCCTGCGACGGCTTCGACGAGCCGGTCCGGATCGTGGCGACCGTGACCGTCCGCGGCGGCGACCTCGGCATCGACTACACCGGCTCGTCCGCGCAGGTGCGGCAGGGCATCAACGTCGCGCTGAACTATACGCACGCGTACACCACGTACGCGGTGAAGTGCGCGATTTCGCCGGACGTTCCCAACAACGAGGGCAGCTTCCGTCCGGTCACCGTCACGGCCCCCGAGGGCTCCATCCTCAACGCGCGCTTTCCCGCGGCGGTGGCCGGCCGGCACCTCGTCGGGCACTTCCTGCCGAGTGCGATCTTCGGCGCACTCGCGCAGGTGCTGCCGGACCGCGTGAAGGCGCCGGGCTTCGACGGACTCTGGGACACGCAGATCTTCGGGCACGATCCGCGCCGCGGCGCGCCGTTTACGTACGTGTGGTTCTCGGCCGGCGGCACAGGTGCGCTCGCCGGCCGGGACGGCCTCTCCGCGACGGCGTTCCCGAGCGGCATCGCCGGCACGCCGGTCGAGGTGATCGAGTCGCTCTCGCCGGTCGTCATTCGCCGGCGGGAACTGCGCCAGGACTCGGGCGGCCCCGGACGCTTTCGCGGGGGCCTCGGGCAGGTGCTCGAGATCGCCGTCCGCACCGACCGGCCGTACCTTTTTTCAGGGCTCTACGAACGGATCGCGTCGCCGGCGCCCGGGTTGCTGGGGGGCGGCGCCGGACGCCCGGGCGCCGTGGACACGAACAACCCGGCGGTCGAGGTCCGGCCGAAGACGCGGACGCTCCTGCCGGCGGGCACTGAAGTCACGCTGAGCCTGCCCGGCGGAGGCGGCTACGGGCCCGCTTCGGAGCGGGATCCGGCTCTCGTACTGGAGGACGTGCGCAATGGCTACGTTTCGGCCGGGCGCGCGCGCATCGACTACGGCGTCGCGGTCGATCTCGGCCGGGGGGCCGCGGTGCGGCCGCACAGCGTGCGCCGCGGGCGGGCGGCGGTGATCGACGTGGGGAGCAATACGATCCACGTGCTGGTCGCGGATGTCGGCGGCGTCGATGGCGTGGATGCCGGCGAGTCCGCCGGCAGGCGACTCTCGCCGGTTTTCGACGACAGCATCCGCGCCCGCCTGGGCTTGTGGGTGGCGGAAGCGGGACCGCTCGGCCCGGAGCGGATCGAAACCGTGGCCTCGATCGTCCGCGGGTTCGCCGCGGAGGCGCGCCTTCTGGGCGTCGATGACATCATCGTGCTTGGTACCCACGCCGTCCGGGCCGCGCGCGACCGCGGTCCGCTGCTCGACGCGATCGGGCGCGCGGCGGGCGTCGCGGCGCGCGTGCTGACAACGGCGGAAGAAGCGGAGATGTGCCTCGCCGGCGCGGGGCTGGGGCCGCTGCCCCAGCCGCCGTTCTTGTTCGCCGACATCGGCGGGGGCAGCTCCGATCTGGCCGCGGTCGCGCCTGCCGGGATCGCCGCTACCGCGTCGCTGCCGATCGGCTCGGGCGTGCTGGCGGAGCGGGATCTGACGGGCGATCCACCGTCCGGGCCGCAGGTCGAGCGGGCGGCGACGATGCTGCGCGGTATGCTTGGTGAGGTCACGGCGCTGGGTCCGGCCGAGTTTCGAGAGATCGTCGTCACCGGCGGCGCGGCACGGCGGCTCCGGCGGCACTACGGCGACCGGCGGGCGGCCCTTACGGCGCGAGAGCTGCACGATACCGTGGGACGGTTGCTGGGCACTCCGTCCGGCCGCTGGACGCGGTCGGTCACCCCGGAGCGGGCCGCGCTGGTCCGCGCGGGCGGGATGATTCTACAGGAGATCATGACCCGCTGGCGCGTCTCGCTGTGGCGCGTCAGCAAGTTCGGCCTGCGTGAAGGCGCCCTCGTGCGATGGGCGTGCGGCTCACGGGCCGGTGTCGCGGAGACTTTCGGGACGGAGGGGGCCGGTGGACATCGAGACGCGTGAGGGCCGGCCGGTCGCGGCCGAGGCCCAGCGCTACTTCTCCCGCGAACTGTCGTTGCTGCGGTTTCATGAGCGCGTGCTCGAGCAGACGCGGCGCGGCAGCCACCCGCTCTTGGAGCGCGTCAAGTTCCTGGCCATCTCCGACTCGAACCTCGACGAGTTCCTCTCCATCCACTACGCGCTGCTGCTGGACCGGGTCGAGGCGGGGGACACCTCGCTCACCGCGGACGGCTTCACGCAGACCGAGCAGACGCACCGGGTGCGCGAAGCGATGGCGCGGTTCATGCGGGAGCAGCGCCGGATCTTTCACGACGAGCTCGTGCCCGATCTGGCCGAGGCCGGCGTCCATTTCCGCGCCTACCGCGATCTCGCCCCGGCCAAGCAGCGCGGGCTGCGCGGGTGGTTCTTGAGCGAGGTGTTTCCGGTCTGCACGCCGCTCGCCGTGGACCCGGCCCATCCGTTTCCCTTCATTTCGAACTTCAGTCTCAACCTCGGCGTCGTGCTGTGGGATCCGCAGAGCGACGTGTCCTTTGCGCGGATCAAGGTGCCGGCCGTCCTGCCGCGTCTCGTGCGGATCGACGACGGGACGGCCGATGGGCGCGAGGCCGAGTTTGTGTGGCTCGAAGACGTAATCGGCAACAACCTGGACGCCTTCTTCCACGGTGTCGACGTGCGGGACGTCTTCCGCTTCCGGCTGTTGCGCGACGCGGAAATCGAAGTGCCCGAGCGGCAGGCGACGGATCTCCGCGTCGCCGTGCAGGCGGTCGTGCGCCGCCGGCGATTCGGCGAGGCCGTGTGCCTGCAGCTCGAGCGGGAGATGCCGCCGGGCGTCGCGCCGGATCTCGTGCGGCGGCTCGACGTGTACCCCGAGGACGTGTACGTCGCGGGCCCCCCGCTGGGGCTGCGCGACCTCGAGCAGCTCGCGAACCTCGACCGTCCGGACCTCAAGGACCCCGTGCTGCTGCCGCGGCTGCCCGCCGCCGTCGGGGGCGGTGAGCCGCTCTTCGAAGCGATCCGCCGCAGCGACATTCTGCTGCAGCATCCCTACGAGTCGTTCGCCGCGGTGCTGGGCTTTCTCACGCAGGCCGCCGCGGACCCCGACGTCCTGACGATCAAGCAGACGCTGTACCGCGTAGGGCGGACCTCCCCGCTGCTGCAGTCCCTGCTCGAAGCGGTCGACCGCGGCAAGCAGGTCGCGGTGGTGCTCGAGCTGACGGCGCGGGGGGACGAGGAGAGCAACATCGACTGGGCGCAGACGCTGGAACGGGCCGGCGCGCACGTCAGCTACGGCGAGATCGGGCTCAAGACCCACGCCAAGCTGTCGCTCGTGGTGCGGCGCGAGGCGGACGGCCTCCGGCGCTACGTCCACGTCGGGACCGGTAACTACAGCGCGACGCCCTACGCGGACCTGAGTCTCTTCACCTGCGATCCGGCGATCGGCGCCGACGCCACGACGGTGTTCAATATCCTGACCGGACACAGCCGGCGCGACATCTACGCGCGGATGCTGGTCGCTCCGGCCGGGATGCGGCAGGGCCTTCTGGAGCGCATCGGCCGGGAGATCGAGGCGCACCGCGCGGGCGGCGGCGGGCACCTCATCTTCAAGGCCAACGCGCTCGTCGACCGGGTGATGATCGACGCGCTCTACGAGGCCTCGCGCGCCGGTGTGCGGATCGACCTGCTCATCCGCGGCATGTGCTGCCTGCGCCCGGGCGTGCCGGGCCTCAGCGAGACGATCCGCGTGCGGAGCATTGTGGGGCGGTTTCTCGAACACAGCCGGGTGTACTATTTCCGGAACGGCGGTCGGGAAGAAACGCTGATCGGCAGCGCCGACCTGATGGAGCGCAACCTCGACCGCCGCGTGGAACTTCTCGTCCCGGTGGCGGACGCCGGCCTGGCGAGAGCCTTGAAGCTCCGCCTGCTCGATCTCCAGCTCGCCGACAACGTGCGCGCGATGGAGCTGCGGTCGGACGGCGCGTACCGCCGCGTCCCGAGCGATGGCCGCGGCGTGGACGCGCAGCTCGCCTGGACGGCGCCGGGGACGACCTTCATGGCGTAGAGTGGGGCGTGGGTCAAGCAACCCCCACGACATCTCCATTTGGTCTTCACACAACATTCGAACTTCGCGGGTATCTTGAAAGCCGCAGGTCAATTTCGTACCGGGGTCCGTCATCGGCGGTACGAAAGTGGGGGATGGACAAATGCGGCACGTGACAGCGATCGCGGTTTCGGTGTTGCTCGCGTGTCTCGCCCTCGCCGGTACCGGGGACGCCCAACCGGCGCAGCCGATTCAGGTGCAGGGGACGATTCAGTCCGTCGACTGTCAGAGCGGTCATGTCACGCTCACGACGGCCGGCGGCAGCGACACGTTCCAGGCGACCAACGAGACGGTCGCCTACGTCAACGGCTCATCCGTCTCGTTCTGCTCGCTGCAGTCGTATGCCGGTGACTCGGCGACGGCGGTGCTCATTCCCACCGGCAACGCGTTCGAGCTGACGCAGATCAACGTCACGGCCCAGACCGCGGCGCCGTCCACGTCCGGCTCGCTGCTGTCGAATCCGGTCGCGGTGGGCATCGGCGCGCTGCTGCTGGGCGGATTGATCGGCTACATGGTCGGGCACCACAACACCCAGCCGCAGACGGTCGATCCCCCGGCCGGCTACACGCAGGGTCAGCCGGTCTACTCACCCTACGGGTATCGCTACTACCCGGCCGGCTACGCGCCCGGCTGGCTCCCCGCCCAGTATCCGTACAACCGAGCCTACGACTATCAGGGCCATCACTACTACCGGTGCACGAACGGCTGGTGGAACATGGATCGGTCCTGCGAGGTGCATGAACGGTAGCGCGCCGGCGGCGACAGGACAAGATCCGCATCACGAGGGGTGAGGGCCGGCGTACCGCCGGCCCTCGCCTCTTGCGCGGTCTTTGCAATACCATTACCCGAACCTTATCAAGCCTTTGCCGCGCCCGGATACCCTTCGGGGTGCACCAACAAAATACCCCAAGGGGGTGCAGCATGGGTAGGCACGGGAAGAAGGTGGTCGTGATCATGCTGATGGGCCTGCTCCTGGCAGGCCCGTTCGCGCTGCTCCACCACGCCGCGGCCCAGCAGGAGAGCCTGCAGATGGTGTCGGCCGCGAAGGCCGCCAACGACAAGGCGGCCGCGACGCTCCATCAGACGATGATGGAGATGGACGCCACGAGCAAGATGCCGATGACCGCCAACGAGAAGGCGATGATGAAGGCGATCCACGATTTGGCGACGGTCGTGCAGATGCTGATCGATTCCAACAAGAACCTCATCACCGTCGTCGAGCACGGGACGAAGTAACAACCGCAGCGGCCGAGCGGCAACGCGGCCCCCGCGCGCGACCCGGCGGGGGCCGATCAGCCGCCTCCCGGCTGCCGGGCGGCGGCCTCCGCCTTGCGTTTCACGTTCTCCACCGTGAGATGGCAGTAGCGCCGGAACGACGGGTCCGGGGACACGACCTGTACGGCGGGCCGCCGGGCCGGCGTCCTGATGCCCACGGCGTTGATCACGGCGCCGCAGACGAAGAGCGCCGCGCCGACGAGCATCGCCAGGTGAAGTGCTCCCGCGGAGGCCTCGCGGGCGGCAGCGCGGAGGGCCTCCGGCACGGTCGGCGGCGGCGGGTTGAACGGAGACAGCCGGTGAACCGCCGCGGCGGCGGGTGCGCCCGGATGGGCCGCCGCGAGCACCGCGTAGAAGTGCGTGGTCACCGCGACGAACAGGCAGGCGACCGCCAGTTGCGGCCCTACGTCTGAGATCACGGTATTGATTCCCGACGCGACCCCGGCGTGTTCCACCGGTGCCGAGGCCATGAGCGTCGCCGTCAGGGGCGCGACCATGATCATGGCGCCCAGGCCGACGATGAGCATACCGGGGAGCACGTCGGTGAGGTACGCCGCCGGCGGCGCAAACGTGCCCGGGTCGGGCAGCTTCAGCGCCCAGGCGGCGCTGGCGGCCGGGATCCGGGCGAGCGAGAGGGCGCCCAGGCCCATGACCGCGGGCCCGGCGGCCATGAACCATCGGGCGCCGTAACGTGCCGCGAGCGCGCCGAACCGGGGTGAGAACAGCGCCATGAACACCGCACCCGGAGCCTCCGCAATCCCGGTCGCCGCGGCCGTATACCCGAGCGTGCCCTGAAGGAAAAGGGTCAGATAGTAGAACGTCGCGGACAGGGCCGCGTAGATGACGAGCGTCGAGAGGTTCGTCACCGTGAAGTTGCGGGACCGGAAGAGCGCCGGGGGGACCAGCGGATTGCGCGCGCGCACCATCCAGAACGGCAGCAGCGCCGCCGCGACGGCGCCGGCCCCGAGCGCCGCGAACGCCGCGGGACTGTGCCAATTCCGCTGCTGGCCCGCGATCGTGCCGATGACGAGGCCGCCCACGGCGACGGCGGTCAGGAACGTGCCGGTCACGTCAAACCCTCCCGCCGCCTGGGCGGTCGTGCTCTCCCGGACGTATCGCGTGGCGACCCAGAGGCCCGCGAGCACCAGCGGGACGTTCAGCAGGAAGACCGCCCGCCACGACACACCGTCCACCAGGACCCCGCCGATGAACGGGCCGAGGATGGAGAGTCCGGCCGATGCTCCCGACCACACGCCGAACGCCCGGCCCTGCTCCTCGCCGGTGAACGTGGCGGTAATGAGCGCGAGCGCTCCCGGAACCAGAATCGCGCCGGCGAGCCCCTGCACGATCCGGAAGACGACGAGCCACTCCATGCTGGGCGACAGCCCGCTGAGCAGCGAGGCCGCGCCGAATGCGATGAGTCCGGTGAGGAACATCCGCCGCCGGCCGTGCAGATCACCCAACCCGCCCATGAGAATGAGGAACGCGCTCTCGGCGAGCAGGTAGCCGTTGTAGACGTACGATTGCCCTTCGAGAACGCCGACGAGGCGGGCGGGGAGGTCGTGGCCGATGCGGGGGAGCGCGACTTCGACGACCGTCGAGTCCAGAAAGACGATGCACGATCCCAGAATCGCCGCCCACAGCGTCCCGCGCTTGTAGTTCACGGCGTGCGTGTCCCCGCCGGCGGACTGCTTGCCCACAACGACGAAATGGACGAGGGCGCCGGCGCCGGACGCGCTTCGAGGGCCACGACCACGTCGATGCCGCGGGGGTGGATGGAGTCCGGGAGCTCAGGGATCTCCATGCGGCGGCTGGCGGGGCGTGCCGTCGGGCAGACCGACGCGCAAGAGACGCGCCGCGTTCCCCGCGAAGAGCGCGCGCATCTCGTCGTCCGTGAAACCGGCGGTCCAGGCGGCCCGGATCTGGTCGTCGAGGTAGCGAGCCGCGAACCCCCGCGGAAACCAGGACGAGTCGGTGCCGAAGAGGATGCGCGACGGCCCCACGGTCTCCCTGAACATCCGGAACAGCCCTTCGAGCGTCAGCGGATAAGGCATCCAGCGCATCCACTCGTTCGAGCCGGACGTGTCCACGTGCACGTTGCCGCAGACCCAGGCGACGTGCAGCAGTTCCCGCGGGTAGCCGCAGCCGAAATGCGGCACGATAAACGGGATGCCGGGGAAGCCCCGCGCGACATCTTGAAGGACGAGCGGGCTCATGTTCGCGTGCGCGACGATGCCCTGGTAGCGCAGCGGGCCGAAGTGGATGAGGACCGGAATTCCCAGACGCTCCGCGGTCTCCCACACGGGATAGAGCCGTTCGTCGTCGAGGCGCCCGGAGAGCAGCGGCGCGATCAGCTTGTAGCCGCGCAGGCCGAGGGTGCGGACCGCGCGCTCGAGTTCGGCCGCCGCGTCCCGGCGGAACGGGTCGTGGTGCGCGAAGCCGATGAACCGGTTCGGATCTCCCGCGACGACCTTCGCCAGCCGCTCGTTGTCTCCGCCCGTCACGAACACGACGCGCACGAGGCGGTACCGGTCCACCTCCGCCGCCCAGCGCCGCGCCATCTCCTCGTCCGTTCCCGGCGGCGCGGGGTCGGGAAATCCCCAGGCCCGGCGCCACGCCCGCTGGTCGGCGCGCAGCCACGCCGAGACGGCCTCCCACTTCGCCTCGCCGTGCCGGGCGACGTACGCCTCGCGCGTCGAGTCGCGTCCGTCGCGGACCGGAAAATGTACGTGGCAGTCGAGCACGGGGAAGGGGGCGGCCATGTGCGGTGAGTTCGAGCCGCGCACGGCCCGCCCCTAGCGCCCGCGGGCACGCCCGGCGCCGCTAGCCGCGCAGGCCGGTGAGGACGACCCCCTCGATGATCTGCCGCTGCAGCAGCGCGAACACCGCCAGCACCGGCACGACGGCCAGCGCCGAGGCGGCCATGATGAGGTGCCAGTAGGAACCGGCCTCGCCGCTGTACAGCGCGATTCCGACGGGCAGCGTGCGCATCTGCGGGGTCTGGATCACGATGAGCGGCCAGAGAAACGCGTTCCAGTTGCCGAGGAAGGTAAAGATGCAGAGCGCCGCGAGCGCCGGCCGCACGAGCGGCAGCGCGATGCGCGCAAACAATCCGAATTCCGACAGCCCGTCGATGCGCGCGGCGTCGAGCAGCTCGTCGGGCACGCCGGTCATGAACTGGCGCATCAGGAAAACGCCGAACGCGCTGAAGAGGCCGGGGAACATGATTCCCCAGTAGGTGTTGATCCAGCCGAACCGCGCGCTCATCGTGTACCAGGGGATCACCAGCATTTCGGTCGGGATCATGAGCGTGCTCAGGATCACGACGAACGCGAGCGTCCGGCCGGGGAACCGCAGCTTCGCGAACGTGTAGCCGACCAACGAGTCGAAGAAGGCCACGCTCGCGGTCGTCACGATCGCCACCCCGAGGCTGTTCGCGAACCACCGCGGAAACTGCGTGTGCAGCAGGACCTCCCGGAAGTTGTCGAGGGTCGGCGCCTGCGGCCAGAAGTGCAGTTCGAAGATCTCGCGGGGGGTCTTGAGGGCCGTGGCGAGCATCCACGCGAACGGAAACACGACCAGCACGCCGCCCGCGGCCAGGGCGAGGTACGCCGCCGTGGTGCCCCACCGCCGCGCCGGCATCAGTACTCCACCGGGCGGGACAGCACCGTCAGCTGGGCGAGCGAGATGACCATGATCACGGCGAACAGGACGACCGTTGCGGCCGCGGCCTGGCCCATGTGGAACCGCTGAAAGCCCTGGATGTAGACGTAGAGCACGGCCGTCTCCGTGCTGCCGAGCGGCCCGCCCGGGTCGCCGAACGTCATGTTGAGGACCTGCGTGAACAGTTGCAGGTACGTGATCGTGCCGTAGACGATCGAGAAGACGAGCGTCGAGTTGAGGAGCGGCAGCGTGATGTAGCGGAAGAGCCGTAAGCCGCCCGCGCCGTCCACCGCCGCCGCCTCGTAGTACGCCGCCGGAATCGCGTTGAGGCCCGCGAGGAAGATGACGACCTGAAACCCGAGGTACTCCCAGACCACCATCGCGCTGATCGCGTACAGGGCGAGCGACGGGGTGCGCAGGAGCGGAGGAATCACGACGCCCACAACGTCGAAGATACGTCCCAGCGGTCCGAACTGCGGCGAGTACATCCACTGCCAGACCCACGCCGCGGCTACGATGGGCGTGACGAACGGGATGAAATAGAGGGCGCGGAAGAAGCCGCGCAGCCGGACGATCCGCCGCAGCAGGAGCGCGACCGTGAGGCCGAGCGCGATCTGCGCCGGGATCCCTACGACCGCGTAGCGGACGGTGTTGCCGATCGCTTTCCAGAACAACGGGTCGGCGGCGATCTCGCGGAAATTCGCCAGGCCGACGAAGGGCTGCACGGCGCCGACGATGTTCCACCGGTGCAGGCTGATCGCGAGCGCCGTGACGGCGGGTGCGATGCGGATGGACAGAAAAAAGGCCATCGGCAGGGCGAGGAATACATACGCCCACAACGCCCGGCGCGCCTCGAGCCCGAACCGGCGTCCGCCGGACCGCGGCCGCGCGAGGGTCAGCGCCATCGGGCCGCCCCGCTCCGGAACGCCCCCCCGGGGTGGCCGCCTACGGGCGCTTCTGCTTGGCCCAGAAGTCGTCGAGGACTTTCTGCTCCTTGCCCGCAGCCTGGTCGAGCGCCGCCTTGGGATCCATGTGGTTCAGGACGACCTGGTTGATCGCGTCCAGCAGCACCGTGCGCTGCGCCGTCTCGTCGACGAAGAACGTCGCGTGGGCGAACGCCAGGCTCGAGATGAACGGTCCGTACACCGGATCCGCCGCCAGCTTCGGATCGGAGACGAGCGACTTGGCGGCGGGGATCTCGCCGACCTGCTGCAGCCACATCCGCTGCACGTCGGGCGAGGTGATGAACCTGAGGAACGCCACGGCGGCCGCCTGGTGCGCGCCCGCGGCCCTGCGGGTGAGACCGTGGACCCAGAACGATCCAAAGTTGCTCGGCGTGCCGCCGGCCGTGCGGCGCGGCAGCTGCGCCACGCCCCAATCGAACTTCGCGGACGAGCGGATCGAGCCGATCGCGAACGACCCGTCCACGATCATCGCGGCCTTGCCCGCCACGAACGCGTCACGGTACCCGTTGCCGCCCGGGAAGAAGCCGATCACCCCGACCTTGTCCGCGGTGACGAGGTCGGTGTACCATTTCAGCGCCGCGGCGCCGGCGGCGTTGTTGTAGGTGACCTTTCGTCCGTCGCTGCTGTAGGGCGCCGTGCCGAACTGCCGGAACAACACCTCGCGGATCAGCTGATGGTCCTGCCCGTCGGGCGAGATCCCGAACCCTTCGCTCGTGATCCGGCCGCGCGCGTCGTACTCGGTCAGCCGCTTCGCGTCGGCGACGAACGCGTCCCACGTCGCGGGGGCCCCGATCCCGGCGCGCCGGAACATGTCCCGGTTGTAGAAGAGCGCGAGCGTCCGCACCGCGGTCGGCAGCGCCCAGTACTTGCCGTCGAACTTCGCCGCCTTGACCATCGGCACGAAGTCGCGCTCGATCTGCGCGTCGGGAAAGGCGTTCTGCGGCAGCGGGATCAGGTAGCCGCTGTCGACGTAGAGCGGCAGCCAACCGTAGAAGAGGTTGACGACGTCGGGGCCCTGGCCGGCCGGCACCGCGCTCGCGACCTTCTGGTTGTACGAGTCGTACGGGAACGTCTCCTGGACCACGTGGACGCCCGGATTCTGCTTCTCGAACTGCGGGATCAGGGCGTCCATGAGCTTGACCTTGCTCTCGAAGTAGTACTGCCAGTACGTGATCGTAACGGTGCCCTGCGCCTGCGCGGCCGCGGCCCCGCCGAGCGCCGCCGCGAGGGCGAGCGCGACCACCGTTCTCAGCATCGTCCTGCGCATCATCCGAACCCCCTCCGCCGTTGCTGCATTCGCCTCTCATCCATATAGACTCTCATCCAAGTAAAGAATAGGAACGACGCACGGGACCGGCAACGTCCCGGCTACGGCCGCCGCCCCGCGTTTCCGGACCCCAGCGCCGCGGCGATCACCGCGGCGCCGGCCTCTTCGCGCTGCGCGCGGGCGGCGGCGACTCGGCCCCGCGCGGCTTGGGTGGATGCCCGGCTCTCCGCCAGCGCCGCGCGCGCCGCGCGCAGCATCGCCTCCATCGCGCGGGGGCCGGGCCCTCCTTCGACGTTGCGCACCGCGACAAACGCCGCCGGGTCGAGCGCGGCCTCGAGCACCTCCCTGGACAGCAGTACGCGCCGGCCCGCCTCCGATTCCGCGGCCGCCGCGACCTCCTCCGGCGTCACGCCGCCGAAGTCGGCGCCGCGTGCGCGGCGGTCCGCGATCAGACGCGCCGCCACGGCGTGGGCGTCCGCGAATCGCAGGCCCGCCGTCCGGACCAGGGTGTCCGCGAGTTCGGTGCTGGTGGCGAAAGTGCCCCGCAGTGCGCCGGCCCACGCCTCCGGGCGGATCTCCGCCTGCGCGACGACCGACCGCAGCAGGTCCAGCGTGCCGCACAGCTCGCGGTGGGACTCCGTGACCGCCGGCAGGGCGTCCTCGACCGGGTCGTTGACGTCGCCGTACGGCACGTTGTGGGACGAGGCAACGACCGCCGCGCAGTCGCCGAGGAACCGGCTGAGCGCGCTGCGGACGTGCTCGAGCGCGACGGGGTTGCGCTTCTGCGGCATCAGGCTGCTGATCTGAATGAAGGGCGGCGACAGGCGCAACCCGTCGACCTCCGACCCGGCCCAGTAGAGCAGGTCGTAGACGACGCGGCTGACGCTCGCGGCCAGCACCGCGCCGCAGCCGGCAAGATCGCACGCGTAGTCGCCCGCCGAGACCGCGTCGTAGCTGTTCTCGACGACGCCCTCGAATCCGAGCAGCGCCGCGGTGTAGTGGCGGTCGATCGCGAACCCGGTGGTCGTCAGCGCGACCGCCCCCAGCGGCGACTGATCGAACCGCCGGAGCGCCGCGCGGTACCGTTCGGCGCACCGTCCCAGCGAGCCGGCGGCGGCAAGCAGGTAGTGGCCGGCCGTCGTCGGCTGGGCGTGCTGGTGGTGCGTATTCGCCATGATCAGCGTCGCGCGGTGGCGCTCGGCCTGCTCGAGGAGGGCCTCCCGTACGCCGTCCGAGGCGGCGATGACGTCGAGCGTCTGATCGCGCAACATGAGCCGCGCGACCGCGGCGCCCGCGTCGTTCCGGCTGAGCGCGAGGCGAAACTCTCCGCGTCCGTGCGTCGCCGTGTCCACCCGGTGGTGCAGGACGAAGTAGAGATCCTCCCACCGCGGATCATAGGCCGGCAGATCGGCGGCGGAGACCGATTCGAGCGCGAGGAGCGTCTCCGCGGCGACGGCGGGCTCGAGCAGGCGCTGCCGCGCGAGCATCACGACGTGGGCCACGAGCACGTCGCGCAGGTACGGAAACTCTTCGCGGCAGGCGAAGACGTAGCGCGGCCCGAGTACGTGCCTGACGTACACCGGGTCGCGAGAACCGTGGGCGTCGAGCATGGCGCGCCTTTCGGCGCGCTTCGGAGCGCCACCTTTGCCCGCCGCCGCGCGCGGGTGTGTGCCGCGCAGCCGCCGCTAGCCCCGCGCCATCCCGCTGTAGACGCGCTCGGCGGCCAGCACGGTCTCCATCAGCGCGGTGTGGCCGAGGACGAACAGGTCTCCGTAGATCGTTTCGTCCGGGAATTCCGTGATCAGCCCGAGCGGGAATGGCGCCGTCTCGTCTTCCGTAATCTGGCACGGGATCCAATGCATGATCGGATCCGGCCGTTCGCCCGTGTGCGCTTCGGAGGCGGCGATCTGCGCGCGGTTGAGGTCGACGAGTCCCGGGACCGCCGCGAGCCGCGCCGTGACCGCGTCGAGAAACTCCGTTACCCGGCTCCGCCAGGCGCCGTGGTGACGCAGGATGAGATAGAAGCCCTTCGGGACGGACCACGTCTGAAAGCCTCGCGGAAGATAGCCCGTCAGCGGCCGCGTCCATTCGTGCGACGGGTACCCGTGAAGATTGACGTGCAGCGCGGCGCTGCTGAGGCGCTGCGCCTCGAGTCTCGCGGCCTTCTCGTCCCACGGC
Source organism: bacterium (assembly GCA_035691305.1). Classification (NCBI taxonomy): domain Bacteria; species bacterium. The sequence continues at coordinate 5,906 of DASSJF010000085.1, read as the reverse complement.
GCGGCGGTGCGCGACTGCAGGTCGTCGCCGAGCGCGGTGTAGCGCGCGGCGTGGTGCATGTGCCGGGGGTTCACCGCGCAGAGCCGCCGGTGCAGTGCGTAGCCGTCGGGGTTCTCGAGCGGAATCACCGCGAACGACGCGTCCGGGTCGGCGGCGAGGCGGCGCGCCGCGCGCAGCGCGCCGACGACGCCGGTCGTCTCGTTGGCGTGCTGCCCGGCCGTCACGACGATGGCGGGCCGCCGGCCCGGCCGGTAGACGCCGGGAACCGGCCGTCCTTGCCGGGACCACGCCGAAAAGCGCCGGCCTTCAAGGGCGGCGGCCTCGTCCCAGACGTCCCCGATCGCGAGGGGAGCGGCGGCGGCGTCGAGCGAGGGGGCCGCCGCGCCGGCGCCGGCCGCGGCCGGCCCGGCGTCCACATCGGCGGCCGGGGTGTCGAGCGTGACGCGCACGCGGGGTGACGCCGCGCCCTCGCGGACGTCGGGAACGATCTGGCCGGGCCGCGTCGTGCGGTCGTCGATCGGACGCCCCGCCCGATGTTTGAAATATTCCAAGATCGAGAAGTACAGCTCCTCGTGCAGCGCCTCGCACGTGCTGAGGCACTCCTCTCCGTACGGCAGACGCCGCTCGACGCCGGGGACGTCGGCGCGGATCGTGAGCTGCTCGAAGTACGGCTCGCGGGTCCCCCAGTCGTACGCGCGAACCGCGCTCATCACGCGCTCGAAGATCGTCTCGTACTCCGTGGCCACCGGCTCATCGACCCGCGGGTGCGGGTCGCCCGGGCCGGTGATGCGGAGCCATCCGGTAGGTGCGAGTACCCGCCCGCCGAGGTGGTCTTCGCGCACGCGATTCGGCGCGAAGACCGCCAGACGCTCGGTCTCGCCGGTCCGCCGCTCGAGATCGATCTGATACTGCGGTGCGCCGGCGGAGGGGACGAAGCGCACGTCCACACCCGGCAGAAGCGCGGCGAGGGGATAGGCTTCAAGGCGGAAGCGCTTCTCGTGGACGTTTGCGAGCACGGGGTAGCGCACCGTCGCGCCGCGCAGTCCGGCGGCCTCGACTTCCTCGAGGAAGAAATGCACGAGCGGCTTGTACGCGCTGCGCACCGCCGCGGCGATGCCGCGCTCGCGGAGCCGATCTTCCGCCTCCCGCCGGGCCGCCGCGCCTTCAAAGAGCCAGGCCTCCACGCGGCTGCCGGGCGGCGCCTCGTGTTCCACGCGCGACAGCAGAGCGTCCAGGGTGCGCGGGATTCGCTCATCCAGCAGGCGCGTCACGGCGTCCCCCTTCGGCGGGGCTCGGCCGCGAGACCTTGCGCGGCCGTCCGCGGCGCTGGCCGGCTACGAGGGCGAGGATTCGTAGGCAAGCCGTTGCTCGCGATAGCGCACTGACCACGGGTTTCCGAGCGGGGCGGCACTTTGTGCCGCCCCGCCCGGGTCGTTTTTCGTAGGGACCCCGTAGTTCGCGCGCGAAGGAAACCCGGCGACCACATCCTCACACGGGGGGACCCTATGCCGCCAAAGCACTCTTTTGAAACGCCGGCCGGGCGCGGCGTGAGCCGCCGGACGGTACTCCGCGGCCTCGGCGCCGGGGTGCTGCTCGGCACCGCGGCCCTGCCGGGTGAGGCCGCGGCCGCGGGCGGCGACCTCGGTACGCTCGTCGTCGGCGGCCTCGCGCTGTTCCGGACGCTCGATCCCGGGCGGACGATCGAAGTGAACGGTATGAGCGTCGAGAAGGCCTGCTACGACACGCTCGTGACGTTCTACGGCGAAGACCTCCGGACGCCCCGGCCGCTGCTGGCGACCGCGTGGCAGACGAGCGCGGACGGCCGCCGGTTCACGTTTACGCTGCGGGCCGGCGTCCACTTCGCGAGCGGCAACGAGCTGACGTCGGCCGACGTGAAGTGGTCCTTCGACCGCGTCCTGAACCTGAAAGCGAACACGTCGTTCCTCTTCGACGGGGTCGAGGGCGTGGACGCGCCGAACCCCGCGACCGTCGTCGTCCGCACCAAGGCGGCGAAACCGGACCTCATTCCGATCCTCTCGCACCAAGGCCTGTCGGTGCTCGACAGCAAGCTGCTCATCCAAAACGGCGGCGACGCGGGGCCCGACGCGAACAGCCGGGACCACGCGGAGCCGTACCTGTTCCAGCACTCCGCCGGCAGCGGGCCGTTCATGTTGCAGAGTTACATTTCGTCGCAGGAGTTGATCCTGGTGCGCAACCCGCGGTACTGGGGCCGCGCGCCGCAGCTTCAGCGCATCGTGATCCGGCACGTGCCGGATCCGGTGACGCAGGCGCTCCAGGTCGTCCGCGGCGACATCGACGTCGCCTCGTCGATCGGACCCGACCAGGAAGAACCGCTTCGCCGCGCCCCGAACGTCGTCGTGCGCGCGACCCCCGCGGCGACGACCTTCTACGTCTTGATGAACAACAACCCGGACGTCGGCGGGCCGTTCTCAAATCCGAAGATCCAGCAGGCGGTCCGCTACGGGCTCGACTACGACGGCATCATGAAAATCGCCGGCCCCGGCGCGGCGCGGCTCGCCGGCGTGATCCCGACGCTGATGCCGGGGTCGCTGCCGCCGAGCGCCGCCGCAAAGCAGGACCTCGCGCGGGCCCGCGCCCTCGTCAAGGAGTCCGGACTCGCCGCGGTGGCGGGCAAGTTCCAGTACTCGAGCGATGCGATTCAGTTCGGCATCCCGACGTCGCTCATCGCCCAGAAGATCCAGGCGGACCTGCAACGGGTCGGGATCAACCTCACCCTCGACGGGCTGCCGAACGTCACCGCGCTCACCCTCTATCGCGGCGGCAAGGACCAGTTCGGATGCTGGGGCTGGGCCGCCGACTGGCCGGATGCGAGCGACTTCCTTGTCTACGCGCCGGGCCGGGTCGTCGGGAAGCGCGCGGGGTGGCTGCCGTCGGCGAGTCCGACGGCGCAGCGGATCGCGTCCCTCGCCGACGCCGCGGAGGCCGAGCCGGATACGAAGAAGCGCATCGCGATGCTGCAGCAGTTCGAGCACCTGCTCGCGGACGCGGGCCCCTACGTACCGCTCTTCCAGCCGGCAATCCCGTTCGCGCACCGCAGCAACGTGACCGGTGTCTCCTACAACAGCGTGTGGGCGCTCGACCTCGCCGCGATCCGGAAAACGGCCTGAGCCACAGGAGGATCACGATGACGGACGGTACAGAGAACGGCCGCGGGCGAACCCGCGGCAGCTTGACCCGCCGCGACCTGCTCGCCGGGACGGCCGCGGGCGCGGCGGCGGCCGCCTCGCGGCCGCTGTGGGACGCCGGCGCCGCGTTCGGGGCCGCGCCCTCCGGCCGCGATACCGTGGTGATGGCGCCGAGCTACGTCATTCGCAGCCTGGATCCCGGACGGACGCTCGAACCGCTCGGCGAGATGATAACGCACGCAGCGTACGACGCGCTCGTGACGTTCGCGGGCGAAGACCTGTCGAACCCACGGCCGCATCTCGCGACGTCGTGGACCGTCACCGGGGGCGGCCGGCTGTACACGTTCGCGCTGCGGCGCGACGTCCGCTTCGCCTCCGGCAATCCGCTGACGTCGGCCGACGTAAAGTGGTCCTTCGAGCGAGTGAAGAACCTGAAATCCAACCCCGCGTTCTTCCTCGACAACGTCGACGCGATTACGGCGCCCGATCCGTACACCGTCGTGCTGCGCCTGCGCGACCCGCAGCCGTCGATCGTCCCGATCCTCTCCAACGGCGCGCTGGGGATCGTCGACAGCAAGGCCGCCGCGGCGCAGGGGGCCGACGCGGGGCCGGACGCGAACACCCGCGACCGCGCCGAAGGCTACCTCAACATGCACTCGCTCGGCAGCGGGGCGTTCATCCTCGAGAGCCACACGCCGAACCAGGAAGTGGTCATGGCGCGCAACCCGCGGTACTGGCGCGGGGCGCCGTCCGTCGCGCGCGTCGTCATCAAGAACATCCCGGAGGCCTCGACCCAGGCGCTCGGGCTCGAGCGGGGCGACATCGACATCGCGACGGGCCTCGGCCTCTCGAACGCCGAGACGCTGAGCCGCGTGCCGAGCGTGACCACGAAGAACAGCCTGATCGCGGCCTCGTTCCTGATGATGGTGAACATGGATCCCGAACTGAGCGGCTCGCTCGCCAACCCGAAGATCATCCAGGCCATCCGGTACGGGCTCGACTACGAGGGCATTCTGAAGATCGCGGGCCCCGGCGCGGTGCGGATGGCCGGCGTGATCCCCAACAACCTCGCGGGCGCGCTCGATCCCCGGGAGGCTCCCAAGACCGACCGGGACCGCGCGAAGGCGCTGATCCGGGAGTCCGGGATCGCCTCCCCCCGGGGCCGCATGAACTACGCGAGCGACCAGACCTCCTTCGGCATCCAGTACTCGATCCTCGCGCAGAAGCTCCAGGCCGACCTGGCCGCGGTCGGCATCACCGTCGACCTCAACCCGCTGCCGGGGGCCGTCGCGCTCGGCGACTACCGCGCGGCCAAGGCGCCGGCGCTCTTCGGCGGGTACGTCCTCGACTATCCGGACGCGACCGACTTCCTCGTCTACCTTCCCGGCCGTCTCGTCGGCAAGCGGATGCGCTGGCCCGCGGCGGCGAGCTCCGCGGCCGGCGAGCTGGCGCATTGGGGCGACCAAGCGGAGCAGGAGGGCGACGCGCGGGCGCGCGTGGCGCTGCTGCAGAAGGTCCAGCGGCGCCTCCTCGAGATCGGTCCCTACATCCCGTTGTTCACGCCCGCGCTGCCGTGGGGCTACCGCGCCGACCTGCGCGGCGTGACGTTCAACAGCGTCTGGGGGACCGACTTCTTCACCCTCCGCCGCACCTAGACGGCTTCGTGAACCTCGCGGCCTACGTCGGCCGGCGCGCGCTGCTCGTGCCGGTGATGCTCGTCGGGATCACGCTGCTGACGTTCCTGATCTCGCACGCGGTCCCCGCGGACCCGGTCGCGGCCAACCTCGGCGAGCAGGCGGCGGCGAACCCCGAGGTCGTCGCCGCCTTCCGCCACCAGTGGGGGCTCGACCGGCCGCTGCCGCAGCAGTACCTGGTCTACGTGTGGCGTCTCGCGCACGGCGACATGGGGATGTCGATCTCGACGCACCAGGCCGTGGCGACGGACCTCGGGCAGGATCTCCCCGCGACCATCGAGCTCGCCTTCGCGGCGATGCTGATCAGCCTCGCCGTGGGCGTCCCGGCCGGCATCGTCGCGGGCGTACGCCGCGACACCGCGCTCGACCAGATCAGCCGGGGCGGCTCGCTGATCGGCGTCTCGATGCCGGTGTTCTGGCTCGGCCTCGTGTCGCTGCTCGTCTTCTACGCCTGGCTCGGCTGGGCGCCGTCGGCCGGACAGCTGAACCCCCGGCTCTCGCGGCCGCCTGCGGTGACGAACTTCGTCGTGATCGACGCGCTGCTGGCCGGCGAGGGCGACGTGGCCCGCGACGCCCTGTCGCACCTCGTGCTGCCGGCGCTCGTGCTGTCCGCGTACAGCATCGGAGTGATCACGCGCATGATGCGCGGCAGCATGCTCGACGTGCTGGGCGAGGACTACGTGCGCACGGCCCGCGCGAAGGGGCTGTCGGGGCTGCGCGTGACGCTGCGCCACGCGGCTCGCAACGCGCTGCTGCCGGTGATTACGATCGTGGGGCTCAGCTTCGGCGGGCTGCTCTCCGGCGCGGTCATCACGGAGACGGTCTTCGCGTGGCCCGGCCTCGGCTCGTACGCGTTTCGCAGCGCCACGTCGCTCGACTTTCCCGCGATCATGGGCGTCGGGATCGTGGTGGCGTCGGTCTACGTCTTCGCGAATCTGCTGGTCGACGTCGCCTACGCGGTGGCCGACCCGCGGATCAGGATGGGCTGACGCCGGTGGCGGCCGGCGCGGCACCCCGCGGGACCGGCCCCGGGGAGGCGCGGGCG
>DASSJF010000084.1 GCA_035691305.1 bacterium | reverse complement strand
GCGCCTACGCGGAAAGCCTGATCAAGAACGCCCCGGACCCGGTGTTCGTCTCCGACCTCGAAGGCAAGATCCTGCACACCAACGACGCGGTGTCCGAAGTGCTCGGCTTCCGCCGAGACGAGGTGATCGAGCAGTCGCTCTCCCGGTTCATCTCCCCTCAGGAAACGCGCGAGTTCCTCGCGGCGGTCCGCGAGGTCGTCGAGCGCGGCGTGACGCGGAACGTCCGCCTCAACCCGCGTGCCGCCACCGGCGAAGTCATCCCGACGAGCCTCAACGCGTCCGCGCTCCGCGACTCGGACGGCAAAGCGATCGGCGTGATCGGCATCCTTCGTGACATGCGCGCCTATGAGCGCGTTGTCCGCGACCTCGAAAAGTCGAAGCTCGAGCTCCAAGAGAAGATCCTCGAGCTCGAGAAGTTCGAAGAGGTCGTCGTCGGCCGCGAGATCAAGATGATCGCGCTCGAAAAAGAGGTGGAGCGGTGGCAGAGCGAAGTGGAGCGGCTGCGGGGCGAGACGCAGCAGTAGGGGTGGACGCCCGCCCGGCAGCGCCACAATCGGCCGCGCCCGCCGTCCCGGGGGGCAACGGCAAAGCCTCCTGGCAGGCAGGAGGGGCATCTTTGGCCCGCACCGCAGGCCCAGGAGCGGCCGGAGGTCCTCCGCCGGACGGGACGCCGCCGGCGCTATCCGCGGCGGAGCACGCGCGCCTCCTCGAACGGATCGCCGACCTGGAAGGGCGCCTGCGCCAGCGCGACGAGCAGCGCCGTGCGATGCTGCACATCATGGCCGACCTCCACGACGTGAACCGCCGGCTCGGCGACCAGCGCAAAGCGATGCTGCACATTCTGGTCGACTACGAGCAGGACCGCCGCCGCCTCGCCCAGCAGACCGAGCGCCTCGACAACTCGCGGCGCGCGCTGCTGCACATCCTCCAGGACTCGCACCGTTCCAACCTCCGGCTCGGCCAGGCACGGAGCGCCATGATCCACATCATGGGCGACCTGCACGAGATGACGATGGAGATGCAGCGCCGCGAGCAGGATCTGCGCGACAAGCAGGAGCAGCTCGTGCAGGCCGGCAAGCTCGCCACGCTCGGCGAGCTCACCACCGGCGTCGCCCACGAGCTCAACAACCCCCTCAACAACATCGGCCTGTTCATCGGCAACGTGATCGACCAGATCCGCATCGTCGGCATCTCGCGGGACGTGGACCTTGAGCGCATCACGCGCGACCTCGACAAGGCGACCGCCCAGGTCCGCAAGGCGACAGAGATCATCTCGCACCTCCGGACGTTCGGACGGACCGCCCCGGTCAGTCGCGAGCCGGTGGCGATCAACGACGTGGTGCGGCACTCGCTCTCGCTGATGCAGGAACAGCTGCGCCTGCGCGACATCGACGTGGTGTTGGACCTCGCGCCGGAGGATCCGACGGTCGCCGCCAGCCCGATCCAGCTCGAGCAGGTCTTCATCAACCTGCTCACCAACGCCCGCGACGCACTGGCGGACGTCGTGCCGGATGCGGCCGGCGTACCCGGCCCGCGGCGGATCGAGATCCGCAGCAGCGTGCGCCCGGGATGGGCCGAGGTGCTGGTGCGGGACACGGGACCCGGCATCCCGGCCGGCCTCGAGCGACGCATCTTCGACCCGTTCTTCACCACGAAGGTCGTGGGGAAGGGGACCGGCCTCGGCCTCGCGATCACATACGGCATTTTGAAGGACCACGGAGGTTCGATCGCCCTCGTGCGCCGGACCGAGCCCGGCGCGGCGTTCCTCCTGCAGCTCCCGCTGCTGGAAACGGCCGTGCCCGAGGCCGCCGCCACATGATGCGGCCCCGCGTGCTCGTCGTCGACGACGATCCGGCGCTGCTCGAAGCGCTGCCCGAGACGATTTGCCTGCGCATGCCCGGGGTGGCCGTGGAAACGTGCTCCTCGGCCGCCCCGGCGCTCGCACAGATCGGCGCCGTCGACTACGACGCGATCGTCAGCGATATCAAGATGCCGGGCATGGACGGGCTCGCGCTGCTGTCCCACATCCGGGCGGTGCGGCCCGACACGCCGGTTCTCCTGATCACCGGCCACGGCGAGCACGACCTCGCGATCCGATCGCTGCGGGCCGGCGCCTACGACTACGTGCAGAAACCGATCGATCGGGAGTACTTCACCGCGTCGCTCGGCCGCGCCGTGCAGGTGCGGCAGCTGCGGCGGCAGATCGCCGACCAGCAGCAGGCGCTGGCGCGCCACGCGGGGCGCCTCGAAGAAACCGTCCACGAACGCACCACCGAACTTCGGCAGACCGTCCAGCAGCTGCGCGCGCTGACCGACGTGGCCACCGCGATTCACGCCGCGCGCGGCGCCGACGAGGTGCTGCGGTCCGTCGTCGACGCGGCCTGCCGTCTCGCCGGCGCCGCGGTCGCGGCGGCCGGATTCTACCGAGGCGACGGCGGTCCGGCGGTACCGAACGATCCCGCGCGCTGGGCCGTCGCGGTCGCGCCCGAGGCGGTCGGGCTCCGCGTGCCGCGGGAAGACATCGCCGGCATCTTCGCGGCCGTCTGGGCCGCGGAGCGCAACCCGGCCGATCTTCCGAACGCGACCTTTGAACCGCTCGCCGAGGCGGCCGTGAACGGCGACGGACCCTGGTCGTCGTTCTTCGCGCTGCGGGTCCGCGGACGGCTCGGACAGCCGCTCGGCGCGATGGTCCTCGCGCGGCGGGCGGGACACGCGTTCTCGCCGGAGGTACGCGTCCAGATCGAGGCGCTCGCGCTGCAGGTGGCGGTGGCGCTTGAGAACACGCTCCTCTACGAGCGGGCCCGCGGCACCGCCGAGACGTTGCAGCGCAGCCTGCTGCCGGAGCGCCTGCCGGAGATCCCGGGGCTCACGCTCTCGGCGCGGTACCTGCCCGGCAACCACGAGGCTGTCGGCGGCGACTGGTATGACGTCATGACGCTTCCGAACGGCCACATCGGTCTCGTGATCGGCGACGTCGCGGGACGAGGGGTGTGGGCGGCGGCCGTGATGGGGCAACTGCGCAACGCCCTGCGCGCGTACGCCCTCGAGGGCAACCCGCCGGCGCTGATCGCCGAACGTCTCACCCGGCTCGTCGACGACCGCACGATGGCGACGCTCGTCTACCTGGTGATCGACCCGGAGAGCCGGGAGGCACGGTATCTGAACCTCGGGCACCTGCCGCCGCTGGTCGTCGGGCCGGGCGGGGTGACCAGCCTCGACGGGGGCGCCCCGCCCCTCGGCGTGCGCGGGGTCGCGTACACGGAGCAACGGGCCATCCTGCCGCCCCGGTCGACCGTCATGGTCTATACGGACGGCCTGCTCGAAGTGCGCGGCCGGAGCATCGACGAAGGGTTCGAGCGCGTCACCGAGGTGCTGCGCCGCGACCACGGGATTCCGGTCGACGACCTGGTCGACCGGGTGGTCGCGGCGGCCCTCGAAGGCCGGACGGCGGAGGACGACATCGCGCTCGTCGCGCTGCGCCTCGCGCCGCTCAGCCCCGGGCGGCTCGAGATCCGGCTGCCCGCGGTCCCCGCGTCGCTGGCCCAGATGCGACAGACGCTGCGGCGCTGGTTCAAATCGGTCGACCTCGCGGCGGAAGAGGCCTACGACGCCATGACGGCGATCAACGAGGCCTGCGCCAACTCGATCGAGCACGCGTACGGCCCGACCGACGGCCTCTTCGAATGCCAAGTCTCGCTCGCCGGCAACGTGCTCACGGCCACCGTCCGGGACATCGGGCGGTGGCGGTCGTCGCGCGGCCGGTACCGCGGTCACGGGCTGAAGCTGATAGAGGCGCTGATGGGAGAAGTCGAAGTCGAGGCGACGTCCGCCGGCACCGAGGTGCGGATGCGCAAACGGGTTGCCCAGCCGGGAGGGGTTCGAGTATGACGACTGCCGCGGAAGTCCGTATGATCGAGGACGCGGGCATTCCCGTCGCCGCGCTGGACGGGGAGATCGACCTTGCGAACGCGGCCGAGGTCCGCACGCAAATCTTCGGGATGGTCTCGAACACCGCGCCCGGCCTGATCCTCGACCTGAGCGGCGTGACCTACCTCGACAGCCGCGGCGTGCAGCTAATCCTCGAGCTCGCCGAGCGCCTGAAGATGCGGCATCTCAAGTTCCGTGTGGCGATGCCGGAGAAGTCCCTGATCCGCCGGATTCTACTGCTGACCCATGTGGACGCGGTGGTGCCGCTTGATACGAGCGTCAATCAGTCGCTGGCGATGATGCGGGAGGGCCGCTAGCGGCCAACGGTCGGGACCGGCCGCGACCCGGCGCGACGGCCACGGCGTCCCCGCCGGCGGCCTTCACCTCGTACATCGACCGGTCCGCCGCCCGCAGCAGGGCTTCGATCGTTCGTCCGTCTTCGGGAAAGGTCGCTACACCGAGGCTGACGGTCACGAGCGCAGGGGTCCCGGGCGCGGCGCCTCCCGCCGGGCCTCCCACGCCGGCGCCGCCGATGACCCGGCGGATCCGCTCCGCCACGGCCGCCGCCTCGGCCTTCCCGGTCTGCGGCAGCAGCGTCACGAACTCGTCCCCGCCGTAGCGCGCCACGACGTCGATGTTCGCGCGGTGCTCCCGGACGAGCAGCCGGGCCACGTCCTGCAGCGCCGCGTCCCCGCGCAGATGGCCGTGCGTGTCGTTGTAGAGCTTGAAGCGATCGACCTCCACCATGATCGCGGAGAGCGGGGTGTCGTACCGGCTCGACCGGGCCAGTTCGCGCTCGAACGCCGCCCACAGCATGCGGCGGTTCGGCAGCCCGGTCAGGCCGTCGGTCGTCGCGAGCGTCCGGGCCTCCTCGTAGTTCCGGGCGTTCTCGATCGCGAGCGTCGCGTAGCCGGCCAGCGTCGTCAGCAGCTCGAGGTCCGCGGACGCCAGCACGGGCTCCACGCTCTCGATCGTGATCACCCCGGCGACGGCGCCCCGCCGGGTGATCGGCGCGCCCGCCAGTTGCGTAACCATAGGGTGGGAGGCCACGTAGTCCGGATCCCGGCGGACGTCGAGAACCAGCGCCGGCTGCCCGGTGCGCGCGACGCGGCCGGTGATCCCGCGGCTGATGGGGACGCGCTCGGCCGCTCCGGCGTAGCCGCGCTCGGCGGCGAGGCGCAGGGTCTCGCCCTCGAGCAGGCGCAGCGAGACCCGCGGGTAGCCGAGCGAGGAGTGGAGCTCGTCGACGAGCGCGGAGAACACCTCGTCCGCCGCGAGCGACGCCGCGACCCGCATGAACGCCCGGTTGAGCAGCACGAGTTGATGGGCACGGCGCTGGGAATCACGCAGCAGCTCGGCGTTGCGTGTCTGCAGTCCCTCCGCGCGCGCGAGGTTCTGCTGAGACTCGCGGTACAGCCGCAGATAGTTGACGACGAACGCGGTCTCCGCGGCCAGCATTGCGACTGCGCGCTCTTCCGCCGGGATGAAATAGTCTGCGATCGGGTGCACCATCCCGACGACGCCGATGAGATCCGGCCCGGCCGCCAGCGGCGCGAGCATCACGCTGCGCAGCGGCTCGCCGGACACCGCGAGCGCTTCCGGCGCGTTGCGGGCGTAGTCGGCGATGCGCGTGAGGCGCACCGAGATGTCGGGGCGGGGACCCCACAGGTCGCGCATCACCGTGTCGGCGAGGCGCTGCGCCACCGGAGCTTCGAGGCCGCGCGACACGGCCACCTCGAAGCGGTTGTGCCCATCGCGCAGCGCCACCCATAGGCCGGCCGGAGTGGCGATGCGATCGAGCTGTCCCGCGAGCCGCTGCAGCAGTTGATCGAGGTCGATCGCTTGGACGAGATCGGTGACGGCCGAGTAGAGGTGGAAGAGCTGCCGGTTCGTTTCGCGACGTCCGTCGTAGATGAGAAATGTCACGCCCGCGATCGCGGGCAGGAGCAGGACGTACTGAAGATTGTCGGGCGCGATCGGGAGCGCGCGCGCGATTATGGCGACGAATAAGCCGACTGAGCCAAGCGCGGCCGTCGCGGCGAGGCGGGTCGGCGCGTTGCCGACAAGCACCGTCCAGACCGCCACCTTGCGCCGCGTTGCGGAGTAGAAGCTCACGAGCACGTGGGTCGCGAGCGCGTATACCGTCACGCACCCCAGCGCGGCCGGGATGACGCGCTCCGGCGCAAATGCGGCGCCCGCGTTCGTAAACGCGGCGCGGCCCGTTGCGATCCAGAACCAGGCGACGCTTGCGAGGACGATCGAGACGGCGCGCTGGCTCCCGTTGAAAATGAGAGTCGCGAGAGGCCGCCGGTGCCGCAGGTGAATCAGCAGCTGACCAGCGGCACCGCAGAGGGCCGCGTAGCCGCCGCCGAGGAATACAATCGCCGGTAGCGTGGCGACCGTCCCGAACGAGACCGAGCCGGAGTAGGGCAGGGTGAGGTTCCCAGATTCCGCCGCGAGGCTGGCGAGCGCAAAGAGCCCGAGCAGAAGGGGGAACGGCGCCGGCTCCGCGGCCACGGCCAGCGCCGTGAGCACCACGGCCGCGACAAGCGTCCCCCAGCGGGTGGCCCCGTATACGATGGTCCGATTGAGAAAATGGCTCACGCCGGCGCCATCTGCCCCCGGAGTCGCGCCTGAATGCTTCTCAAACTTCAGGCGAGATTTTGCCATCATAATGCCCCAGAATCTCCCGGCTCAGACCGATCCCGAGCGAAAACCGGGGCGGGAACCTGCCGCAGGCGCCAGTAGAAAGTGGTGATGCCGGCCAGTACGGTGACGATTCCGGCCAGGCGCAACCAGGTCATCGTGTCCGCCAGCAGTGCGACACTCAGCACGACTGTCACCACCGGTTCGAGCATGCCGAGCATCGCCGTGCGGGTCGCGGCGAGCGTCCGCAGCGCGAGCAGCACGAGAAACGAGGCGACCGACGCCGCGAAGGCCGACCCGACGATCGCGGCGAGCGCGGCAGCGGGTACCGGCAGCACCGCCTGTCGGGTGACCGCGACCGCGGCCCAGTAGACGCCCGCCGAGCTCAGCTGGATGACCGCCAGGATCATCAGCGGCGGCACGTCGCGCACCACGCGGCGCTGCATGACGAGATAGAAGGCCGAGGCGAGCGTCGCCACGCCGAGCACGGCAAAACCGACGGGATGGACGACGTGCGGAGTCGCGCCGCCGACGAGGATCGCGCCGGCCACGATCACGCCCAGGATGGCGAGGTCCGAACCGGCGAGTTGCTCGCCGAGCGCGAGGCGCTCCATCCACGCGACGTGCACCGGCGACGTGTTGACGATCACCGACGCGGTCGACGCCGGCAGCAGCGAGAGCGCGTAGAAGTACGAGTAGACTTGAATCGGGACGAACGTCGTCCCGAGCGCCACGAGCGTGCCGAGCATCCGGCGCTCGACCGCCGCGACCCGCCGAAACGCGAACGCCGCGGTCCAAAACAGCCCGGCCGCGATGCTCACGCGCCACGTCATGAGTACGAGCGGCGTGATCCCGTAGCCGTAGGCGACCTTCGCCAGAATCGGCGAGATCCCGTAGAGGCAGGCGGCGATCAGAATGAGGACGGCGGCCATCGATTTCTCGATGCTCTAAGATAGGATGAGGATCTACGACGGCGCGCGCTCACGGCCGGGCGACTGTGTTCGGCGGCAGCACAGCAAGCGCCTCGTCGGAAAGGACGGAAGATCGCGATGCTTCGTGGGATTGGCCTGCCGGGTTTTCCGCTTACCGCGCTGCACATGCACCCGTGGCTGCTTACGGCCCTGATTCTCTGGTCGCTGGTCTGGAAGGGCTTCGCCCTGTGGCGGGCCGCCCGCGCAGACCAGCTTGCGTGGTATGTCGTGCTGCTCGCCGTCAATACCGCGGGACTTCTCGAGATCGCATACCTGCTGTTCTTCGCGCCGCGCCCGCAGGCGTCCGACGGGTAGGGGAGCGGCGGCACCGTCTGCCACCGCCTCTCCGGGTGTCTTGGCTTGCGGCTCGATTACGGATACCCGCACCACTCAGCACCTTTCCGTCTTAAGGGGTAGGCGCCGCCTACTTGGCTATTATCCCCTTTACGGACGTACGGCCTTGTAGTATATTTTTCGTTAGCAGGAGGTGATTCGAATGGTAACGCGACTGAGCCAGGATGAACTGAGAGATGTTGTTACCCAGATGGTCGTTCACACCCACGCGGTAAGAGGAATGACCGGCCTTGACCAGTTGGAGAAATCACTTCCGCAAATCGTCACGTTCTTGAGTAAGGCGCATGACATTGTTTACGATGTTCAAGCAAAGATTCTTACCGAAGCCGCGCAGTCGGCTCATTTCCCCAAGCGGTCATGATTCATCTTCTTCGCGGATCATATCTCCCTCGATTGACTCGGCTTTCATTGCGGAGCATTCTCGCACCAACTGGGACGGGATGACAAATGTCGAAAGTTAACCGAAACGGTCCGAAACGGGCAAAGTCCTCGGACTCGCGCACGTCGCTGATGGAGTTCGAACGGCAGTTCCCCGACGACGCGACGTGTCTTGAGTACCTCGTCAAGACGCTGTATCCCAACGGGATTTACTGCCCAAAGTGTCAGAAGGTTACGAAACACCATCGGAACAACGGACGTCCGTCGTACTCCTGCCAGTTCTGCGGGCATCACGAACACCCGATGGTCGGGACGATCTTTCAGGATTCCGCTACGTCCCTCAAACTGTGGTTCTATGCCATGTACCTGATGGCCAGCACTCGGTGCGGAATCTCCGCGAAACAACTGGAACGGGAATTGGGCGTCACGTACAAGACCGCATGGCGCATGTTCGATCGGATTCGCACACTGGCGTCGGCGTCTGAACAGACCGCACCGCCGCTCGGTGGACTTGGCGAATCCGTCGAAATGGACGAGACCTACCTCGGACCGGACCGCGACACGATGTCCCAGTCTTTAGCATGACGCAACGGAAGCGCGGAGACAAACCTCCGCATTTACCACAGTCTGAAGGCGTTGGTAAAGAACGGAATTGGCGGGGGTCTATCACGGGGGTTCCGACGAGGCACCTTCAGAAATACCTCGACGAATACGCATTCCGCTACAACAACCGGAAGCACCCCAAAGGGGTGTTCAATGCGTGGCTTTCCCTCGTCGGGAACGAGAAGGCGCAGGCTCGGTAGACCGCTTCCGAATAACCTTGCGGAAAAATCCTGAGAGTTCGCGTTGCGTGGGGACTGGGATCTCCAGTCCCCCGCGTGTTTTCTGTGAGGGTTCGCCTTCGCGAACGAGTGAACGGGATTTGCGTTTTTTCGCGGCCATGACACCGCCATTCTAACAGCACATCCGTGACCCGGATACCACGACCCAAGCCTTCTTCGATACTGATCCCTACGTAGTCGGGACCAAGCGCAATCCGGATACGCGACAGGTGATCTATTGCGTAGTCAGCGTCCGCGATACACTTCCGGCAATTCCTACTATCGCCGGCAAATGGCGGATTTCATCGACAACCTGATCCCCACGTTTGACCCGTTGCTAAGTCTGACAGGGGAGCGGTCGTTATCTAACCTACAACACGGCCGCCAAACAGCCCGCCCCTCGAAGGGACGGACAATAGCCGCTTACTTCACATAACGGTGATTATACAGTCTAGAATTCGGACCGAAACGGCACCCGCTTGGTGCCGGATCTCACGATTTGCCGGAGCGGCGACGCGGGCCCCCTTCGCCTCCGGAAAAATCTATAATTGCCCTATGAGGGTGCACCTCACCGGTGTCGCGCCAGTGATGAAGGTGAGCCTTCCCGATGGCCTCGAGACTGCGCGCCTCATGCTGCGCGCGCCGACCATGGGCGATGGGCCGGCGATCTTCGAGCGGTGGGCGCGCGATCCGGACGTCGTCAGGTATCTGACGTGGGGCCCGCACGATTCCGTTGACACGGTGTACGAATTTCTCCGCCGCTGCCAGACGGTTCGCGAGTCGGGAAACGGCATGGCGTGGGTGCTGACGCTTACAGGCAACGGGTCGCCTGTTGGCATGCTCGATGTCCGTCCGGGACCGCACGGCATCGAACTTGGATACGTGCTCGGCCGAGCGTACTGGAATCACGGATACATGACCGAGGCTGTGCAGGCCGTTGCGGCGTGGCTCCTGGACCAGCCCCGGATCTACCGGGTCTGGGCAGTCTGCGACGTGGACAATCGGGCGAGCGCCCGGGTGCTTCAGAAGGCCGGATTCCGACAAGAAGGCGTCTTGCGCCGCTGGACGGTACACCCGAACGCCGGCGCCGAGCCCCGGGACTGCCTGTGCTACGCGCGCGTGAAGTGATGTAAATGGATGCGAGGCTGGCGCCCTAGCTTTCTGCGAGCGCCGTCCAGACGCAGGCTACCGCCCGGTCCAGATCCTCCGCGGTGGTCGACCAGTTGCAGACCGAGACCCGCATCACGCGCATGCCCCGCCAGGTTGCGCCGCCGAACCAAACCTCGCCGCCGGCCTGAATGCGGCGGATCACGGCGTCGGTCGCGCGGTCGTGGTCGCCGTCCGGGTCGAGAAACCGCACCAAGCCCTGATTGATCACTGGCGCGGCCACGACCTCGGCGCCAGGCAGTCCGCCGATCGCGGCCACCAATTCCGCGGCGTGTGCGCAGCAGCGCTCGACGATCGCGGCGATCCCGGCGCGACCCAACGCCCGGATCGCCGCGTACACCGGAAACGCCCGGCCGCGGCGCGACCACTCGGGGTTCCAGTCTTTTTGATTGCGCAATTCCGCGTGCGGCACCGAGTAACTCGCGCCCTGCGCAAAGGCGGCGCGGTGCGCCTCGGGATCCGCGACGAATACCAGGCCGGAATCGAACGGCACATTCAGCCACTTGTGGGCGTCGGTGGCCCACGAGTCAGCGAGGTCCGCGCCGTCGAGCAGGCGCCGGTACCGGTCGGTCGTGGCCACCCACAGGCCGAACGCGCCGTCCACGTGGACCCAGGCGCCCGCGTCGTGCGCGATCTCGCACGCGCGCCGGATCGGATCGAAGGCCCCGGTGTGGAGCTCTCCCGCCTGCAGGCACACGATCGCCGGCCGCCCGTCACGTTGATTCAGCGTGTCCGCGAGCGCCGCCAGATCCATTTGGCCGGCGCCGCCGGTCGGGACCCGCACGATCGAGCGGGCACCGAGCCCGAGCAGACGCACGGACCGGATAAGCGACTCGTGCGCGCTGTCCGCGGCGAGGACGCGCAGCGCGGGCGCGGCCGCCAGGCCCAACTGCTCCACATCCCAGCCGCGGTCGCGCAGCAACCGGTGGCGGGCCGCCGCGAGCGCCGTCGTGTGCGCCATCTGGCAGCCGGTCACGAACGCGAACGACGCGGTGGGTGGGATACCGAGAAGCTCGCGCAGCCACCCGCCGCAGACCTCCTCGACCACCGCTTCGGCCGGGGACGTCAGGTTGGACGCGGCGTTCTGATCCCACGTGGAGGTCAGCCAGTCGGCCGCGAGCGCGACCGGCAGCGTGCCGCCGATCACCCAGCCGAAGAAGCGACCGGTGGTCGATCCGACGAGACCGCCGTCTGCATCGCGAACGAGGTCGTTGATGACGTCCTCGGCAGGCACGCCCCACCGAGCCAGCGGTCTCGCCAGCCGGCCCCGCAGCTCACCCACAGTCGCCGTGGGTCCGACCGGGCGAGCGCCTCCTGCCGCCAGGTACTCGGCGGCGTGCGCTACGGCAGCGTCGAGGACTGGGTCCACGGCTGCACCCCGAGAAGGCGGCCGAGCGCCCGCTCGCCGCGGGGCGTGAGCCGCACCGACCGGTCGGCGGACGACCGGACCAGCCACGTGTGCGCGACGAACTGGTCGAGGAGCGCCTTGCCGAGACTTCCCGCCAGGTGCGGCCGCCGTTCCGTCCAGTCCGTGCACGCCCTCGCGAATGCCCGACGGGCCTGCCGCAGCGCGTCGACATCGATCCCGAGGCCGCGGAAGAGCCCTCTCCCCCGCCCGGTCATCTCGAACTCCCCGTTCGCCGGATGGATCGCCCCGCGGGTCACGAGCGCGTCGGTGACCGCCACGCCGAGACGCCCCGCCAGATGGTCGTAGCAGGTCCGCGCGGCCCGCAGCCGGTCCATCGCGAGGCTCTGGGTCAGCGCGACGACGGATCGAGGCGGCGCGACCGAGAGCAAGGCTTCGATCGCGTGCGCGACCTCGCGGCCGGCCAGCCGGTACCGGCGCTGCCGCCCGGCGGCCGAGACGGTCAGCAGCCGGCCGTCCACGAGTTTCCGGAGGTGCGCGCTCGCAGCCTGGGGCGACGCGCCGCCGCGGCAGGCAAGTTCGGTGGCCGGCAGCGCGGCCCCGTCGAGCAGCGCGAGCAGCATCGCGGCCCGAACCGGGTCGCCGATGAGCGCCGCGATGGCCGCGACGTCCGGATCGGCCGCGTGGGATCTCTGGCGGAGCGTCGCCACGACGTGATTCTAGCGTATCGATAGTACATTGTGGCGTGAAATGTCGACGTGCCGAGGCGCGATCGGCGGGCCCATCCCGGCACGGTCCCCCGGGGAAGGTCGCGCACGGCGGGGCCAGAAACCACCAGGCATGGCACGACAAATCACGATCGCCGCCGCCCAACTCGGCCCGAACAACGACGGGACGCCCGTCGAGACGATCGTCGCGCGGATGGACCGGCTGATGGACGAGGCGATCGGCGCCGGCGTGCACGTCCTCGCGTACCCCGAGATGGCACTCAGCCCGTACTTCCCAAAACGCATCCGCGATGACGCCGACCGGTTCTTCTCGCACGAGGTGCCGCCGGCCTCGCTGGCACCACTTGTTGAAAAGGCGCGCCGCCGCGGGATCGTCTGGTACGTCGGGTTCTGCGAGCGGAACGGCAGCCGCCGGTTCAACACCGCGGCCCTCTTCGACGAGCGTGGCGCCGTGCGAATCCGGTACCGGAAGATTCACCTCCCGGGCACAAACCGCGTCGAGCCGGGCGTCACCGGCCGCGTCTACGAGCCGTATTACTTCGATCCCGGCGATACCGGGTACCGGGTCGCCGAGACCGGCCACGCGCGCGTCGGGATCGCCATCTGCCAGGACCGCCGGTACGGCGAAACCTACCGCTGTCTCGGGCTCGGCGGGGCCGAGATCGCGCTGATCGGTTACAATACCCCGGCGGGGCCGCGGGCCCTCGAGCTGAACGAGCTCGTCATGCGGGCCGGCGCGTACGAGAACCATCTGTTCGTGGTGGGCGCGGCCAAGGCGGGCATCGAAGACGGACTGGAACTCATCGGCGGTAGCTGCGTCATCTCGCCGCTCGGAGAGATGCGGGCGCGCGCCGCTACGATCGGGGACGAGCTCGTCGCGGCGACGATCGATCTCGACGAGGCGCGCGCTGCGCGGGACCGATGGAACTTCTTCGCGCGCCGCCACCCCGAGCACTACGCGGCGATGACCGCTCCGGTGGCCGAGACGGCGAGAGACGATCGCGTCGGGCCGCCTTCACGGCACTGAGTACCACTGCGTCATCTCCTTAGCGACCCAGTCCATGTCGGGATACCGGGCTTCAACGGCGCGGATCGAGGATTCGACGTCCCCGGGCGATGGGAGGAGTTCGCGCACCGGGACGCCCAGATCGTACGCGGACGTGTCGCCGACGTCGAGGACGCGGGTCAGCGGAAGTGTTTCGGCGTGCCGGCGGCGCAGCACGCGCCGGTAGACCGCCTCGTACACCGCCGGGTCGTAGACCGCGCCGGCCGCCGCCTCCGACAGCCGCAGCGTCCGCGCCACACCGGCGAGTTCGGTCCACAGCGCGCGCAACACGTGGCTCGGAGCATCTTCGCGCTCGCGCGCGTGCACCGGCTGCGCCATCCGCCGGTCGCGCTCCCGCTCCATGACCGTCCGCACTTCGTGCGACGGCACCGGGATCACGAACCGGCACGACGCGGCCGTCAGCACCGGCTCTGCGGGATCGGGGGCCGGCTTCGCCAGCTCGATGAAGCGGCCGCCGACGAGCGGCACCTCGCCGATCAGCAGGTCCGCCGCGCCCGGGTGGGCCGCGTGCCACCCCCCCACGGCATCCCGGACCCACAACCCGGCCGCCCGGCGGATCGCCGGATGCGTCACGCCGTTGTCGAGCGGGTAGCGACGGCCGGCGGGCGCCGCCTCGAACAGGGGCCGCGCCACGTCCCACTGTACGGTGTGGACCGTTCGGCCGCGCGCCGCGGCGGTGCGGGCCAACTCCCGGATGACGAGGCTCTTCCCCGTTCCCGGCAAACCGGTGACGAAGACGATCCGCGCGTCTGCCGCGAGAACCCGCAGCTGCCCGGCCACCACCGGGTCTTGCCGCGCGAGGTCGATGCCTACCCCGCCCACGCGCCGAGGAGCCGGCGGATGACGAGCAGCTGTCCGAGATGGTACGAGGTGTGTTGGGCCGTCAGGAGCGCCATGTGCACGACGTTGATCTCAGGGTCGTGAGCGATCGGCCCGACCACGTCAATCCGGGGATCCATCACCAGGTCGCAGAACGCCTGCCGGTCGGCGCGGTAGGCTTTGAGGCCGCGGTCCCACGCGGCGCGCGACGGCGGCGCGGGGTCTTTGGGCCAGTATTCGTCCGGCCACTTCAGCGACGGATGCTTCGGGTCGCGGGTGTAGCCGAGGATGTCGGCCTGGCAGATACGGATGTGCTCGATCTGCTGCCAGGGCGAGTACGGAAGGCCGCGGGGCTTGCGGCCGCGCAGCGGTTCCGCAAGGCGCGCCACCGCGCGGTCGAACGTGACGTGCGCCTTGCCTCCCTGCAGCATCACGACTAGACGCCGTCTGAGATCTTGATCGTCCGTCACGAATCCTCCCCTCTCCCGCCCAAGCGTGTCGCTAGGGCGCCGGCGTGCGGTCCACGGGGGCCGACGCGGCGGCGGCCGCCGCCGGGGCTCCCCGGCCGAGCGCCCGGTCAAGCGCGATCTGCGCGGCGAAGTCCGGGAAACCCGCCAGCCCGAAGCCGTCCGTCTCACGCTGCCAGACGAGCCGGCCCGCGCGTGCGTCGAACATCTGCATGTTGAGCGCCACGTCGGCGTTGAATGCGAGAAAGTCCTGCCGGAACGTCGACACGCGCGAGATCCAGCCGAGCATCAGGCGGTCGGCGCGCAGGGCCTGCGCGAGCGCGCCGAGCCGGCTGTAATTGAGCGCGTCCTGCGCGCGCCAACCAAGCGCGCGCTGCTGCGCCTGCACCTCGCTGCGCGGCAGCACCGTGATGGCGGCGCCGCCGGCCCGCACGAGCAGGCCCGTCAACACGTCGGCGGCGTACGGCTCGAGGTCGGTCACGACCGAGACCGGCTGCGCGCCGGGCGAGTAGAAGTCGGCGACCGCGACGATCGGGCGGCTCGCCGGCGCGACCGGCACGGGGGCGGAGGCGGCCGGTCCGGCCGGCGCCAGACCGGCGAGCGCAACACACAGCGCCGCGGCGAGGGCAAAGACGTGATGGTGCGGTCTGGTCACGTTGCGTCCGTCCTTTCGCCTTCCTATTATGCCAGGAGTTCCCGCACGAGGAGGGCTCCGGCGTGTCGAACGGCTGCGTCACCGTCTTTGGTTCCTCGAGGGTGCGTCCGGGCGAGCCCGCATACGCGGACGCCGTCCGGCTTGGACGCCTGCTCGCCGAGGCGGGCTTTAGCCTCTGCACGGGCGGGTACGCCGGCGTGATGGAGGCGGTCAGCCGCGGCGCGGTCGAAGCCGGCGGCCACGCGATCGGCGTGACGGTGAGCACGTGGGCCGCGCGGCATGCTCCGAACCGGTGGGTGCGCGAGGAACTGGCGATGCCGGATCTGTTCCAGCGGATCGCGCGGCTCACCGCGACCGACGCCTACGTGGCGCTGCCGGGCGGGATGGGCACGCTCGGCGAAGTGGCCCTCACCTGGAACCTCTTCCAAACCGAGTCGATTCCGCGCCGTCCTCTTGTCCTCGTGGGGCGGCCGTGGCGGGATGCGCTCGAGTGCCTTCGCGGGGCGATCAGGATCGAAGCGGGCGACATCGAGCTGGTGAAGCTCGTGGACCGCGTAGACGACGTGGTGCCGGCGATCCGGTCGGCCTTACCGGGCGTCCCATGACGCCGGCGCCCAGATCGCGCGCGAGGTGCCGCGAGGAAATATCGTCATCGCATCGACGAGTCCACGCCTGAGGCCGTCGTCCCGCACGTAGAACGCCACGCCCTGGTCGTCGTACACGAAGATCGTAAAGGTGAATCCCTTCAGCACGCGGCTCGGCGTGAAGCCGAACGCGGCCTTCACGTCCGCGCGCGTGCTCTCGAACGTAATCCGCCGGCCGGCGGCGCCGTCCACGGCGTAGGCGCCGGCGGCCCCGCACTGTTCTCCGAGATCGGCCCACACGTCGAGCGCGAGGAGCTCGCCTGATGGTTTGTAGCGCGCGCCGAGGCACTGCGGCTCCCAGCGTTGGATGATGACGCGGGGATTCGTCGGATCCTGGAACTCCGCGCTCGGCCGTCCCAGGATCGTCGTGACCTTGTCCACGGTGGTGTCGAGCGGCACGCCGCCCGCGGCGGCCCCGGGTGTGAGCGCGCCCTCCGCCCCGCCCGGCGTGGGGGCGGCGAGCAGGCAGGCGCACACCAGCGCGGCGATCGCCGCCGCACGCTTTCGCGCTAGATCCACGAGGCGCCCCCCGGCGGGAGCCGGGCCGGTCGAATCAGCACCTCGGCGCTCGAGATGGGCGTCGGGAACATCTTCCACGGATTCAACCGCCCTTCGGGATCGAACGTCTCCTTGACCCGGTGCATCGCGCCGAGATCGTCGTTCGAATAGATCCAGGGCATGTAGTTGTTCTTTTCGAAGCCGATGCCGTGTTCTCCCGAGATCGTCCCGCCGGCGTCGACGCACAGCCGCAGCATCGCCTCGCCCGCGCGGATCACCCGCTCCGTTTCGCCCGGGACACGGGCGTCGAATATGATGATCGGGTGCAGGTTGCCGTCGCCGGCGTGGAAGACGTTCGCCACGGTAAGGCCCTCGCGGTTTGCGACGGCCTGCACCTGCCTCAGCACCTCGGGCAGCCGGGATCGCGGCACCATCGCGTCGTGAAGATAGTAATTGATCGCGATCCGGCCGAGCGTGCCGAACGCCGCCTTGCGCCCGAGCCACAGCGCGTCGCGCTCGGCCTCGGATCGCGCGGCGCGCACCTCGACGGCGCCGTGGTCCCGGCAGATCGAGTCGATGATGCCGGCGGCCCGCGCCATTACCGGCCGCAGTCCTTCGACCTCGATCAACAACACCGCCTCGGCGTCGAGCGGATAGCCGGCGTGCACGAAGGGCTCCACGGCCCGGATCGTATTGCGGTCCAGCATCTCGAGCGCAACCGGTCCGACGCCCCGGCCGATGATGTCGGTCACCGCTTCGCTCGCCCGGTCGAGGTCGGCGAAGATCGCGAGCAGGGTCGTAACCGCCTCGCGGCGGTGGAGCAGCCGCACCCAGACCCGCGTGACGACCGCCAGGGTGCCCTCGCTGCCGACGAGGAGTCCCGTCAGGTCGAGGCCCGGCGCGTCCGGTGCCGCGCCGCCGGTGTGGATCACCGTGCCGTCGGCCAGCACCGCGTCGAGCGCCAGGATGTGGTTGGTCGTGACGCCGTAGGCGATCGTGTGCGGGCCGCCGGAGTTGTGGCCGACGTTGCCGCCGATGCTGCTCGCATACTGGCTCGACGGGTCCGGCGCGTAGAAATAGCCGTCCGCGGCGACCGCGCGGGTGATGTCGAGGTTGATGACGCCCGGTTCGACGACGGCCACGCGATCGGCGAGATCGATCGCCTCGATGTGCTCGAGCCGCGCGAGCGACGCCACCATCCCGCCGACGATCGGCAGCGCGCCGCCGGCGATGCCCGTCCCCGCGCCGCGCGCGATCACCGGGGCGCCGTGGCGCGCGGCGATGCGGACGACCGCGGCCACCTCCTCCGCGCTTCCGGGGACCGCAACCAGATCGGGCGGCGAGGTCATGTTCGACGCATCGTATTCGTAGGCCAGCACGTCGGAGGGGCGCTCAAAGACGTACTCCGCCCCCACGGCCTCCGCGAGCTCCGCGACGAGCACCGCTCTCGAGCGGATCGTGACCCGTGCCGCGGCCAGTTCGCTCACAGCACGGTCAGCCGGAGCCGGGCGTCCCAGCCGTGCCGGATGCGGACGCGGACCCGGCGGCCGCGCCTGACGCGCAACGGCCGGATCCAGCGGATCAGCACGTCGCTCCGGGTGCCGACGCGCGGCGAGGGGTGGCCGTCGCGCACCTCCTCGTAGCTCCACAGCCGCAGACTGTTCACCGTCCCGGTGGACAGCGGCACCAGCGAGACGGTCGTGTCGAGCGGCCCGACCGCGGCCTGAAAATCGGTCGTGGCGGCGAGGACCGGCAACGACAGTTCTTCAACGGCGCCGGGGTCGCCGAAGATCGCCGCGTAGTCCCCCGGCGTGAAGTCGAGCGCCGCCCCCGCCCGGTGGTCGGCATAGGCCAGTTGCAGAACGTGATGCGCGCGCGCCGGAATCACCGCGCAGCGCGGCGCGCTGCGGCGAATCCGGTTGAGTACCGGGACCATCGGCCAGTCCGTGAGCCATGAGGACCACATCTCGCAGACGACGATCTCCGGCGCTTCCTCGGGTAGCGGCCCGCGCACGGCGTCGGTCCGCATCGGCACGAACTGCGGAAACCGGCGCGCCAGCCGGCGCAGATACTGATACGCGTCGCGGTCCGTCTCGATGCCGTAGACTCGGCGGGCGCCGGCCTGGACCGCGTACAGGGACATCGGCCCGACGCCGGCGCCGAGGTCGTACACGACCTTCCCGGGGACCAAACCCGCGATCGCCGCGCGGTAGGCCTCGTTGCGGCGCGCGTCGCTGAGCATCTCCCAGTGGAAACTCATCTCCGCGCCCACGGTCGCGCCCCCTTCCGTGCCGCCAAGGCGCGGCGGCGCCGGCTCCCCGGACCCCACTACAGGGGCGGGGTGAAGCGGCCGTCGATCGCCGTCCATCCGCCGTCCACGAACAGCACCGAGCCGGTGATGTACCGCGCCGCGTCCGTGGCGAGGAACGCCACCGGCCCGGCGATCTCCGCCGGGGAGGCCCAGCGGCCGAGCGCGTTGCGCTCGGCGTACGCGCGGTACCACGCCTCGTCCTTCTTGATCTGCCGCGTCAGCGGCGTGTCGACGACGCCCGGCGCGACTGCATTCACGCGCACGCCCTGCGGCCCCAATTCCGCCGCGAGCGTGCGGCACAGCTGCACGATCCCCGCCTTCGTCGCGGAATACACGCTCTGGCCGGGCTCGACCTGCACCGCGCGGATCGACGCGAACGCCACGATGCTCCCGCCGCCGCGCTCCGCCATGAGCCGACCGGCCTCGCGCAGCACGTAGAAGGTCCCTTTGAGGTTGATGGTCAGCACGCGGTCCAGATCCTCGGCCGTGTACTTCAGGACGGGTTTGCGGGCGTTGACCGCGGGCGTCACGACGCACACGCCAAGCGCCGTGTGACGCTCGCCGACCCCGGAGACCATGCGCACGACGTCCTGCTCTCGGGACACGTCCACCTGGTCCGCCTCCGCGCGGCCCCCGGCGTCCTTGATGAGGCGCGCGGTGGCCTCGGCGCCCTGGCGATCGACGTCGGCGCAGACGACGTGCGCGCCGAGCGCCGCGAGCGCCTGCGCGGATGCCTGACCGATGCCGGAGGCGGCGCCGACGACGAGCCCCGTCCGCCCGTCGAGCCGAAACATCGAGGCGTAGTCCATCTTCAGGCCCTCCCTGCCCCCGACGGGGATGCGCCCGCGGGTGCCGGGCGCTGAATCGACGGACAGGGATTCCAGAACGGCCGGGACAAATACTTCTTGAGCGCAGGGCACGTTGGGGCTGCGCAACCGCCTCGTTCGTGAAGGAGCGTGCGTAATGGCCGAGACGAAGGTCCTGTCGACCGATCTCACCGCCGTGTACATCGACGCGCGGCCGAAGTCGCGCGCCCTGTTCGAGCGGGCCGGCGGGCTGCTGCCGGGCGGGATCACGCACGAGTCGCGGCAGTTCACGCCCTTCCTGCCCTACATCGTCCGTGCCGAGGGCGGGCGCAAATGGGACGTCGACGGCCACGAGTACATCGACTACGCGATGGGCCACGGCGCGCTGATCCTCGGCCACGCCCACCCGGCGGTGGTCGAGGCGGTGCGGAAGCAGGTCGGCCTCGGCACGCATTACGGCGCGAACCACGAGGGCGAGCTCAACTGGGCCGAGCGGATCACGGCGCTCGTGCCCGGCGCGGAGATGGTCCGGTTTACCAGCTCGGGGACGGAGGCGACGCTGCTCGCGCTGCGGGTGGCCCGCGCGGCGAGCGGCAAGAACAAGCTCGTCAAGTTCCGCGGCCACTTCCACGGATGGCACGACGCGGTCGCGCCCGGGCTGGCGCCGCCGTACGACGAGGTTCCGCCGGGGGTTACGCCCGCCGTCGCGTCGGACACGGTCGTCCTGCCGCCGGATCTCGCGGTGCTCGACGAGACCCTCCGGCACGACCGAGACGTCGCCGCCGTGATCGTCGAGCCGAGCGGCGCGTCGTTCGGGTCGGTGCCGCTGCCGCTCGACTTCGTGCGCGGCCTCGACGAGGTGACCGCCGCCCACGACGTCTTCTTGATCGTCGACGAGGTGATCACCGGATTCCGCTGGTCGCCCGGCGGGGTGCAGCAGGCGGCCGGGATCAGCGGTGACCTCACGACGCTGGCGAAAATCGTCGCCGGCGGTCTGCCGGGCGGCGCGGTGGCCGGACGCCGCGACCTGCTGGACCTAATCTCGCTGAGCGGCGGCTCGAAACGCAAACTGCGTCACCCCGGCACGTTCAACGCCAACCCGCTGTCGGCCGCCGCGGGTATCGCGTGCCTCGACATCGTGCGCGATCCGAGCGTCCAGGAAGGCTGCAGCCGCATGGGTGCGGCGCTCCGCCGCGAGCTCAACGCGGTCTTGGCCAGGCGGGGCGTGCGGGGCATCGCGTACGGCGACGTGTCGTCGTTCCACCTCGCGTTCGACGCGCGGCTGCGCCCGGGCGATCCGTCTTCGATCTCGGCGTTGACCCCCGAGGATCTCAAGGAACAGCGCGGCACGCCCGCCTACAGTGCGATCGCGCTCGGCATGCTGATCGAAGGGGTGCACATCTTCGGCAGCGGCGGCTTCCTCAGTATCGCCCACCGCGACGCCGAGATCGGCCGGACGGTCGACGCGATGGACCGGGCGATCACCCGGGCCGGCGACACGCTGCCGAAGGTCTGACCGGAAGCCGGCTTCAAGCGCACGTGCACGCCGCGCCGGCGCGACGGCTGACGTGGGACCAGGTGGCCGCGTTCCGGCTGTCGCGGCATTTTCTCACCGAACGGGCGCCCCGGGGGGCGCTCGTTCGCGTGCTCGGGGCCATGGGGGGTGCGCAGGCGCAAATGCTGCCGGCCGCCTACATCTCCTTGTGGGCCAGAGTCCGCGACATGCGCCGGCGTGACGTGCAGGCGGCGGGCGAACAGCGGATGGTCGTCCGGACCTGGTGTATGCGCCGGACCCTGCACCTCGTACCCTCGGACGACCTCGCCGTCTTCGTCCGAGGCACCGCGCGGCGGGCGGAACGCGAAGTCAGGTCGCTCCGCGGACGGGGCGTCGGGGAAGGGCTGGTGGACCGGCTTGTCGAGGCGGCGCTCGAGGCCCTGGAGCGGCCCCGGAGCGGGCCCGAGCTCGTCGCGGATGTCGCCCGGCGCCTGGGCGTACCGGTGCGGGGACTCCGCTGGGGCGGCTGGGGTAGCGGCGCGAAAATTCCGGGTATCTCCCTCGGCCGGCGCGTCACGCTGCACGCCCGCGGCGTCCTGCACGTCCTCGGCGCCCGCGCGGTCGTCTGTTACGGACCGAGCCGCGGCGCCGCGCCCACCTTCGTGCGCGCCGACGCCTGGATCCCGCAATGGCGGGACCTACCCCAGGAGGACGCGGAGGATGAACTCCTCCGCCGCTACCTGCGGGCCTTTGGCCCGGCCACGTCCGCCGACTTTGCCGCCTGGACCCGCATGCCGATGTCGGACGCGCGGACCATCTGGCGGCGCCGTGAACCCGATCTCGTCCCGGTGAGCATCGAAGGATGGACGGCGGGGATCCTGCCGGAGGACGCCCGGCGCCTCGCAGCGGCCCGGCGCGGCGCCCTGCCCGTTCGCCTCCTTCCCTATTTCGACTCCTATCTGCTCGGCCACGAAGCCCGCGGACATCTCGTCGCCCCCCGACACCACCGCAGCGTGTACCGAACCGCCGGGATGATTTCCCCCGTCGTCCTCGTCGATGGCCGCGCCGCCGGGCTGTGGAGCCACGCGCGGGACCGCGGGCGCCTGCTCGTGCGCGTGACCAAGTTTGCGGCGCTCTCGCGGCGCACCATGGCCGGCGTCCGTGAAGAAGCCGCGCGGCTCGCAGACTTCCTCGGCTCCGACGACGTGCACGTTCAGGTCACCTGAGAGAACCTCTCCATTCGCGCCCGATCGCCCGCCCGCCGGGTGCCCCTTGACATGTCACACTAGTCAGACTAGTCTAGAATGTACTTATGGCGGACAGCTACTCCACCTATGACGCCAAGGCGCGCTTCAGCGAAATCCTGCGCAAGGTCCGCGCGGGACAACGAATCGTCATCTCGCACCGCGGTCAGGACGTCGCGCAGATTACACGAATCGGGGGCGGGCCCTCGGACATCGCGGCGCGGCTGGCCGAACTCGAGGACCGCGGCGTCATCAGCGCGGGCCGTGGTGGGTCGAGCCGATTGAAGTCGCTCGGCCGGCGTCCGGGTGCGCTCAGGCGATTCTTGGAATTGCGCGACTAATGCCGCGGCCGGCCACAGCCGCCTACGTCGACACTTCGTACCTCGTCGCCGCCGCGCTGGACGAACGCGCGGGCCGGGTCGGCAACCGGCTGAGGCGCTACCGGTGGCTGCTGGCGTCCAACCTGCTCGAGGCAGAGCTGCGATCCACGCTCCTTCGTGAACCCGCGGCCGGCGATCCGGACTCGCTCCTGTCTTCGATCGCCTGGGTGCAACCGGACCGCCCCTTGAGCCGGGAGTTGTGGCGCATCGCCGCGGCCGGTCCGCTGAGCGGCGCCGCGATGTGGCACCTCGCCCACGCCCTGTACCTCGCCCCGGACGGCACGGGGCTGGACTTTCTGACGCTGGACCCCCGTCAGCAGGCCGCCGCGTCGGCCCTCGGTTTCGCGAAGATTGAGGCGGCGCCGGCGCGACGCCCGCGGCCGCGAACCCGCTAGGCCGTCTTCAGATACCGCCCGAACCAGGTCTGCAGCCGGGCCCACGCGTCCTGCGCGGCCGAGGCATTATAGCTCGACGCGGTGTTGTTGAAGAACGCGTGCCCGCAGTTGGGTTCTACCACCATGTCGTAGACAACCGTGGCACGATCCAGCGCCTCGCGCATCGCGGGGATACCGGCGTCGACCCGCTCGTCGAGCGCGCCGTAGAAGGCCAGCACCGCCGCCCGGATCTTGGACACGTCCTCGAGCGGCGGGTTCGAGCCGTAGAACGGCATCGCGGCGCGGAGCTCCGGCACCGCCGTCGCCACTCGCCACGTCACCGCGCCGCCGAAACAGAAGCCCATCACGCCGAGGCGGTCCGGACGTGCGCGTGGGAGCGACCCCGCGTAGCGGACGCCCGCGGACGCCGTCGCGACGAGCTGTTCCGGAGGTGTCTGACCGAGTATCGACGAGGCCTGGGCGGGATCGGGTAACTTGTCCGTGCCGCCGGCGCCCGACACGAGATCCACCGCAAGGGCAGCATAACCGAGCTTGGCGACGCGGCGCGCGACATCTTTGATGTGGTCCACCAACCCGCGGTTCTCGTGAATCACGGTCACGGCGGGCAGGCGCCCCGCTCCCTTCGGCTGAGCAAGGTAGCCGAAGACCGTCTGCGGCCCGGGCGCGGTACCGGGAAACGACACCATCCGCGCGTCGAGCGACGGATCGTCGGGCGGCACGACGGGCTGCGCGGTCAGCGCCGGCGGGGGCGCGGGCGAAGCCGCCGCGGCGCGCACTTCGTCGGAAGATGCGGTGACGCCGAGCGTCGCAAGTAGCGCCGTCCCGGCCGCGGCGCCGCCGGCGAAGACGGTAATGCGCCGGAGGAACTCGCGGCGGCCCAGCCGGCCCTCGCGGTACTCCTCCGCCCATTCCTCGAGAATATAGCGTCCCAGATCGGTCATGACGTCCTCCCCGCCCTGTGCCCAGTCTCCGCAGGACCTCCGCCGCATTCGCGGCTCCTGCCCTGTCCAGGCAGGACCTCCGCCGCATTCGCGGCTCCTGCAGGCGCGCTTTCGCGGTGCGCCGAACGATGTTGCCGTCATCACTTATGTCCCGCTTCGGGGGGATTCGGTTGCACCGTTCGTTCCTCATGCCCTGTCTCGGCCGCCTTCGTGGCCTTTCCGCAGGACCTCCGGTGCATTCGCGCCTCCTGCCGGTCGTGATCGCGGCGTTGCTGTGCCTCGCCGTCTCGGCCGAGACCGCCGCCCAAGCGCCCACGGTCGTTCGCGTTGGAACGTTGAAGCTCGTCGGCGGAGCACCGCTCTTCTGGGGCGTCAACCGCGGGTATTTCAGCCGGGAGGGCCTCCAGATCCAGTTCGTATACTTCGGCGCCGCGGCGCCGGTCGCCACCGCGACCGTGACCGGCGACGTGGACGTCGGCGCGACCGGGATCACCGGCACGCTCTTCAACCTGGCGGCGGGCGGCGGGAAAATCTACCTCGTCGCCGACCGCGGTCAGGAGCGGCCCGGCTACCCGCTGAACGCGGTCGTCGTCACGAAGCAGACCTACGCTTCCGGCGTCCGGTCGCTCCGGGACCTGCGGGGCAGGCGCATCGGCATCACGACGCTCGGTTCGACGTTCCACTACCAGATCGCGAAACTGCTCGAGCGCGAGTCGATGACGCTCCAGGACGTCCAGCTCGTGCCGCTGCGCGAAGTGACCCTCGTCGACGAGGCGCTGCGGACCGGCCAGATCGCCGCGGCGCTGCTCTCGCCGCCCTGGGGCGCCGCCGCGGAGCAGGAAGGCTGGGGCAAGATACTCTTTTACGCCGGGGACCGCATCGTCAACCAGGTGACCGGCGTCTTCTACGGCGCCCGCCTGCACAACGACCACGACCTCGGCGACCGCTTCATGCGCGGCTACGTCCGCGCGACGCGCGACTACTTCGACGCGTGCCTGCGCCGGCCGCCCCGCGGCGAGTGCCGGCCGATCGTCGCCCTCACCGCGCGGACGATCGATCAGCCGGAGGCGGCGGTCGCCAAGTCGCTGCCGTACATCGACCGGAACGCCCGGCTCTACCTGCTCGACCTGGAGCGGCAAGAGGCGTGGTACGTGCAGAACGGCATGACCTCGCGGTACGTGCCCCTCGATCAGTTCGTCGACTCGAGCTTCGTGAACAACGCCGTCCAATCGCTCGGCCCGTAGGTCGTGTGACCGGTGCGAGTCCGCTTCGAGGGCACCTCGAAGGAATACACGCGGCCGGAGGGCGAGGCACTCGTGGCGCTCGCCGGCATCGACCTCACCGTCGCCAGCGGCGAGTTCCTCGCCATCGTCGGCCCGAGCGGCTGCGGCAAGTCGACGCTGCTCCAGCTCGCGGCCGGGCTCATTCCCGCCTCGGGCGGCCGGATCGTCTTCGACGGAGAGCGCGCCGGCCGGCCGCTGACCGCGGTGGTGTTTCAGGAGTTCGCGCTCTTCGAATGGCGCACGGTGCTCCAGAACGTGGCCTTCGGCCTCGAGGTGCGGCGCGTGCCGCCCGTCGAGCGCGACCGGCTCGCGCACGAGTACATCCGTCTGGTCGGACTCGACGGCTTCGAGGGCCGGTACCCGTCGGAGTTGTCGGGCGGGATGCGGCAGCGGGTCGGCATCGCCCGGGCGCTCTCGGTCGATCCCGCGGTGCTCTTGATGGACGAGCCGCTCTCGGCGCTCGACGCTCAGACACGGCAGTTGATGCAGGACGAGATCGTCGGGATCTGGGAACGGACCCACAAGACGGTGCTCTACGTCACCCACAACATCCACGAAGCCGCCTACCTCGGCGACCGCATCGCCGTGCTGTCGCGCCGGCCGGGCCGCATCCGGACCGTCCTCCAGGTGCCGTTTGAGCGTCCCCGCCGTGACGCGCTGCTGGCCGACGCGGCCTTCGGCCGGTTCACCAACGAGGTTTGGGCGATGATCCGCGACGAGGCCCGCACCGCGATGCAAGAAGGCGCCTGACGGGCCGGCATGAGCGAAACCCTCGCGCGCGCCGCCGCCGCGGCGGAGACGATCACACTCGACGCCCGCCCCTCGCCCGCGCCGCGGCGCGCGGCGTACCGCGGCCTCCGGGCCGGCACGATCCTCGCGGTGCTCGCGATCTGGGAGATCCTGAGCCGCACGCGCGCGGTACCGGCCGTCTTCCTCCCCTCCCCCGAGACGGTCGCCGCGGAGCTCGCGCATCTCGCGCAGACCGGCGACCTCTGGCGCAGCACCGGCGCGAGCCTCGGGCGCATCGGCGCGGGGTTCGTCTTGGGCAGCGCCGCGGGCCTCATCGTCGGCATCCTCGCGGGCATTTCGCCGCGCGCGGAGGCGATCGCGGACCCGCTGATCGCCGCGGTCTACCCGATACCCAAGATCGCGCTGCTGCCGCTCCTTATTCTCTGGCTCGGCATCGGCGAGACGCCCAAGGTGGTGCTCATCGCGGTCGGCGCCTTCTTCCCCGTCGCCGTCGGTACCGCGACCGCCATCCGCGACGTGGACCCGCTGCTGATTCGAGCGGCGCGGAGCTTCGGTGCGGACCACGCGCAGGTCGTCACGAAGGTGCAGCTGCCGGCGGCGGTGCCCGCGGTGTTCGCGAGCCTGCGGCTCGCCGCCGGGATGTCGCTGCTGCTGGTCGTCTCCGCGGAGATGATCGCGGCGACCGCCGGGATCGGTTATCTGATCCTCTATGCGGGCGACCTCATGCAGACGTCGCGCCTGCTCGCGGGCATCGTGGTGCTCTCGATCCTCGGCCTGCTCTCCACCACGGGGCTCGCCGCGCTCGAGCGCCGCCTGTTCCGGGGCCGGGCGCGGCGCTCGTGGTAGAGGCACCCGTTAGCCGAGGGTGACCGCGGAGAAGCCGACGAGGCCGCCGGCGGGATCCACGCCCTGGTCGTATCCCAGCACGCGGCCCCTGACGGGCGCGAGCAGCCGCAGGACGGTGTAGACGGCGCCGAGCCCGCAGACGTGGCAGCGGTTGCCGTCGGCTGCGACGGTCCGCCACCACCCCTCCGCATCCCCGGCCTCCACGTGGCGGAGGGCGGCCCGGTCGGCGCTCGACGCGCGCTGTGCCAGCGCCGGCCCCACCGCCTCCTGATCGCCGAAACGCGGGCCGACATGGCTGAGGTCAACGCCGCCGATGACGCACACCGGACGGTCCTCGGCCGCCACGGCGTCGCGTAGCGCGCCGATAAACGCTTCGATCTCCGGCACCGACGCCGGGCTCCCGTTCGTCGTATAGGCGTCGAGGGGGCCCGTGAGCACCGGCAATACCGTGAACGGCCGGCCGCGCAGCATGTGGGCAACCCACAGCACCTGGAACTCGACGGAGTGCTCTCCGCGGTGGACCGGCTCCTCGTCGAGCGGATCGAACGGCGCGCGGGCCACCACGGCGTCGAGCAGCCGCCGGTCAACGTCGACGACCCCAAACGGGGTCTCGTAGCCCTTGGTCGTGAGGACGTACGGCGCCTCGGAACCGGCGTGGGCTACGCCGACCACCACGACGCAGCAGCCGGCCGGAAGGGAGGCGAGGGACGCGTAGGCGCGCCCGTACATCAGCCCGCCGCGCGCGAAATCGATGTGCGGCGCGAGGATACCGCGCGGGGCGGCCGCGACCTCCCCGTTGCGGACCGCGCCGCCGTCCGCGAGGTGCCGCTCGAGCGCCGCGGCGCACGCCGCGGGATCCGCCGGATACGCGGCGCCCGCGTGCGCCATCGCGCGATGCGGCGCCGCCCGGTACGCGGCGGCGGCCGCGCGGCGCCGCGCGATCAGGGCGGGACTGTCAAGGAGGCCCGCCGCGTCGAGCTCGGCGACGATGCGGTCGAGGTCCGCCGGGGCAAGCAGGAGACCGCCGGAGAGCCGCGCGTACTCCACCTGCACCGCGGCGGCGTCCCGCCGCCCGTCTAGGAGCAGCGCCACCAGCACGATCGGGAGCGGCAGCAGCACCGGGCCGTCGAGCAGACCCTCATAGTCACGCGCGCAGACGACGCGCTCGCCGTCCCACTCGGCCGTTACGAAGTCGAGCGAGCGGAGCTTCGGCAGGGGCTTCCGGCCGGCGCGGCCGCCCGACGCGCGCCCAGGGTCGTGACGGCTCACGCGGTGACTGCCAACTGGCCGGCCGGCGGGCGGTCGGCAAAGGAAGGCGCCGCCGTCGTCCCGTATGTACCGGTGCCATGAGCGGGGACCTCACCGGCAAGGTCGCGCTGGTCACAGGGGGCGGAACCGGCATCGGGCGCGCCACGTCGCTCGCGCTCGCGGCCGAGGGCGCCGCGGTCGCGGTGAACTACAGCCGTTCGCGCGGCGACGCGGAGGAGACGGCGTCCGAAATCACATCGCGCGGCGGCCGGGCGATCACCGTTGCCTGCGACATCTCCGACGAGCGCGGCGTCGAAGCCATGGTCGACCGCGTCGCGAGCGGTCTCGGCCGCCTCGACGTATTGGTCAACAACGCCGGCACGACGAAGTTCATCGATCACCGCAACCTGGACGCCCTCACCGCGGACGTGTGGGACCGTATCCTCGCGGTGAACGTCAAAGGCACGTTCTTCTGCTGCCGCGCGGCCGCGCGGGCCATGACCGGCGGCGGCCGCATCATCAACATCGGCTCGGTCGCCGGCGTCCGCGGCAACGGCAGCTCGATCGCTTACGCCGCGAGCAAAGGCGCGATCCACACCATGACCCTGTCGCTGGCGAGAGCGCTCGCGCCCGGGATCACGGTGAACGCCATCGCCCCCGGGCTCATCGAGACTCGGTGGCACGGCGGGCACGAGACGGAAAACGCCGCCCGCGCCGCCCGCTTTCCGGTGAAGCGCATCGGCCGCCCGGAGGATATCGCCCACATGGCGGTGGCGTTCGCCACCGCCGACAACTTCCTTACCGGCCAGGTCATCGTGGTCGACGGGGGCGCGCTGCTCTAGCACGGAACCGGCAAACTCCGTCCGGGTCGACGTGCCGGTCCGGTCAGAGCGAACAGGTGTTTGCGTAATGTCAAAGCCTGTGCTATAATCCGTCCGCTCACCATCCGTGCGGACGCCGAACCGAAGCGAGGGAGGCAGCGCGTGGGCAGAGTCTTGACGAAGCGCCAACGCGAGATTCTCGGATATCTGCTCGACAGTATGCAGCGCAAGGGCTATCCGCCGTCGGTGCGAGAGATCGGCGCGGCGCTCGGGCTGACGAGCAGCTCGACGGTTCACAGCCACCTCGCGGCGCTGGAGAAGAAGGGCTACATCCGGCGCGACCCGAGCAAGCCCCGGGCGATCGAGGTCCTGAAGGACGGCGCCAGCCAGCCGCCCAAGCGCGTGATCAACGTCCCGGTCGTCGGCCGGATCGCGGCGGGTGCGCCGCTCCTGGCCGAGGAAAACATCGAGGACGTCTTCCCGCTGCCCCGCGATTTCGTGCGCGAGGACGGGGCCTTTATCCTGAGGGTACGCGGCGACAGCATGATCGAGGCCGGCATCTACGACGGCGACTTCGTGGTTATCCGGCCGCAGGCCACAGCGTCCAACGGCGAGATCGTCGCGGCGCTCCTCGGCGACGAGGCGACCGTAAAGCGGTTCTACAAAGAGCGCGACCATGTCCGGCTCCAGCCTGAGAACAGCACGATGTCGCCGATCATTACGCGGGAGGTCACGGTCATCGGCAAGGCCGTCGCCCTGATCCGCCGGCTGTCGTAGCGCGGCCGGCGTCGTAGACCCGCGTCCCGGGGCCGCCTCGAACGAGACGGCCCTAAACGTTTTCGGCTCGACGCCCGCCTCGGTCATCAGTTAGCCGCCGTCCGCGCCGCCCGCCCGTCCAAATACGGCCGGAACGGCCCGAGGCCGGCCGCCGGGATCTCGGCCTCGACGACGATGCCGGCGGCCCCGTCCTCGCGTCGCACGACGCGCCCCGCGCCGTACAGCCGCGACAACACCGCGAGGCGCTGGTACGGAATCACGAGCCGCACCCGCTCCACCGGTCCGGGCAGCGCCGCGGCGACGCGGCGCAGCAGATTCGCGAGGCCGACGCCGCGGACGGCGGAGATGAGGATGCCGTCCGGTTCCTCGGCGGTGACGTCGCGCAGGGCCTCCGGCGACAGCCGATCCGCCTTGTTCAGCACCGTGACGCGCGGAGTGCCGGACGCGCCGAGATCGCGCAACACCTGCTCCACCGCTTCGCGCTGGGCGGTCCACCGCGGGTGGCCGGCGTCGATCACGTGGATCAGGAGATCCGCCTCGGTCACCTCTTCGAGCGTCGCGCGGAATGCCGCGACGAGATCGTGGGGCAACTTCTGGATGAAGCCGACGGTATCCACGAGCAGCAGGGTGCGCCGGTTCGGCAGGACGACGCGCCGCGTCGTCGGATCGAGCGTCGCGAACAACTTGTCCGCGGTCAGCACGTGCGCGCGCGTCAGGGCGTTGAGCAGCGTCGACTTGCCCGCGTTGGTATAGCCGACCAGCACCGCGACCGGCAGCGCCGCGTCCTTGCGCGACTGCCGCTCGCGCTGGCGGTGCCGCTGCATCGCGTTGATCTCGCGGCCGAGCGCGGTGATCCGGGTGCGGATCCGGCGGCGATCGACCTCGAGCTTCGTCTCGCCGGGACCCCGGGTGCCGATCCCGCCGCCGAGCCGGGAGAGCAGCACGCCCCGCCCGGCGAGCCGCGGCAGCAGATAGGTCATCTGTGCCAGCTCGACCTGCAGGCGGCCCTCCCGGGTTCGGGCGCGCTGGGCGAAGATGTCGAGCACGAGCGCGGTGCGGTCGAGGACTTTGGTGTCGAGCGCGCGCTCGAGATTGCGCTGCTGCGCCGGCGTGAGTTCGTGGTCGAAGATCACCACGTCGGCACCGGACGAGCGCACGCGCGACCGGATCTCTTCCACCTTGCCCGCGCCGACAGCGGTCGCGGGATCGGGGCGCGTCCGGTGCTGGACCACGACACCGGCGACCGCGGCGCCGGCGGTCTCGGCGAGCCGGGCCAATTCTTGGCAGGCCTCCTCGCCCGCGTCCTCCCGGGCGCCGAGCATACCGACGAGCAGCGCGCGCTCGGGCCCGCTGTGCGGCAGACCCTCGGTAAGCGGGCGGCCGCCCGCCTCCGCGCCCTCCGCGGCCAGGCCGCGTCGCAGCTTATGCCCGAGCGGGGTGCCGGTGGTGCGCATCGGGTCCTATCGCGGTGACGCCGGCGCTTCCCGCCGGCCGGTCCCCGAAGGGGGGGACGCCGCCCGCAGGTGATCGCCGATCCGGCGCACGGCCTCCTCGAAGCGCGCGTCGGGAGCGGTGAGCGAGATGCGCACGTAGCCCTCGCCGTGCGCGCCGTAGCCGTTGCCCGGGGTGACGATCACGCCGGTGTGCTCGAGCAGGTCCGTCGTGAACGAGACGGACGTGTGGCCGCGTGGAACCGGGATCCACAGATAGAACGTCGCCTTCGGCGACGGCACGTCCAGGCCGATCGCCCGGAGGCCCCGCACCACCGTATCGCGCCGCCGCTGCCAAATCGCGACGCGCTCGCGGATCGGCGCCTCGGGCCCGTTCAGACCGGCGACCGCGGCGTCCTGGATCGCCACCCACTGGCCGCTGTCGATGTTGGTCTTGAGCGTGGCGAGCGCCTGCACCGCATCCTTGTTGCCGACGACGAACCCCATCCGCCAACCCGTCATGCAGAATGTCTTGCTGAGCGAATGGAACTCGATCCCGATCTCCCGCGCACCCGGGGCTTCGAGGAAGCTCGGCGGCCGGTAACCGTCGTAGGCGATCTCGGAGTAGGTGTTGTCGTGGACGACCAGGATGTTCCAGCGCTTGGCCAGGTCCACGACGCGGCCGAAGAACGCGGGATCCGCCGTCGCGCCCGTGGGGTTGTTCGGATAGTTGAGGAAGAGGACGCGCGCGCGCCGCAGCACGTCCTCGGGGATGCGGGACAGATCCGGCACCCATCCCTGTTCGCGGGTCATGGCCACGGGACAGACCTCGCCGCCGGCCATGAGCGTCGCGACGTTGTAGACGGGGTAGCCGGGATCGCTCACAAGCGCTACGTCGCCCGGGTTGACGAACACCCACGGCACGTGGGCGAGGCCCTCCTTGGAACCGATCAGCGCCAGCACCTCGCTCCCCGGGTCGAGCGTCACGTGGAAGCGCCGCGCGTACCAGGCGGCCACCGCCTCGCGAAACTCCTTCGTGCCCTCGTACGGCGGATAGACGTGCGTGCGTGGATCGCGGGCCGCGCGGGTCAGCGCCTCGACGATGTGGTCCGGCGTCGGGAGGTCCGGATCGCCGATCGAGATGTTGATGACGTCGACACCGCGCGCGCGCAGCGCCGCGCGCTTCTTGTCGATGTCGGCAAACAGATACGGCGGAATCCGTTCCATCCGGCGCGCTACGCGCATCCAGCACCTCCCGCGGGCTCTAGCGCCATCATAACATGCTACGGCAGGACCTCGAGAACACGCGACGCGATGCGGTCCGCCGGCTCGCCGTCCACGTCGAGCCACCGGTATCGCGGATCCGCGCGGAACCACGTTAGCTGGCGCTTCGCGTACCGGCGCGTGTTGCGCCGCAATTGCTCGACGGCCGCGTCCAACGTCATCTCACCGTCGAGATACGCGGCGAGCTCCTTGTACCCGAGCCCCTGCATCGACGGGAGCGCGCGCCCGTACCCGGCTCGGCGCAATCTCCGTACCTCTTCCACCAAGCCGGCGGCGAGTTGATCGTCGATGCGGCGGTCGATGCGCGCGCGGAGTTGTTCGCGGTCCATCGTGAGGGCGACCATCTCGGACCCGGCGCTCCGCGGGGCCCATCGGCGGCCGCGCACCTGGTCTTGGAGCGACGACATCGGCGCCCCGGTCGCCTGCCACACCTCGAGCGCGCGGATGATGCGCCGCACGTTACGCGGATGAATCCGTTCCGCGGCCTCGCGGTCAACGGCCGCGAGCCGTCCGTGCAATGTCCCCGGACCGCCCGCGCGTTCCTCGGCTGCGAGCCGCTCGCGCAGGTCCCAGTCCGGCGCGACCGCCGGCACCGCGACACGGTCGACGACGGCGCGGATGTACAGTCCGGTGCCGCCGGTGAGGATGGCGATCCGGCCGCGGTCGTGGATGCCCGCGATCGCCTCCCGCGCCAGCCGCTGGTAATCCGCGAGCGCAAATGGTTCGGCCGGGTCGGCCACGTCGAGCAGGTGATGCGGTACCCGCGCCCGCTCCGCCGGCGAGGGTTTCGCGGTACCGACGTCCATGCCCCGGTAGACCGTCCGCGAATCGGCGCAGACGATCTCGGCGCCGGCCCGCCGGGCGACGACGAGGGCCGCCTGGGTCTTGCCGGCCGCCGTCGGCCCGGCGATGACGATGAGGCGGCCGTCCACTCCTAGGGTTGGGCGTGCG